>JBBQXH010000123.1:0-7327 GCA_038209835.1 Gaiellales bacterium
GTAGTCGACCGACCACTGCCGAAGCTCCGCCTTCTTCGACGGATCGGGGTCGACGCCCACCATGACCTGGCCCCAGCGTGCGTCGCGGTAGCTCCAGGCCGTCTCGTCGGAACCGACGTCGTGTGCTGCGCCGTCGATCGGATACATGTGCATCGTCGACTTGTATGTCGGCAGCTTCTCTCCGAACTCGACGTTCCGCCCGACCGACTCGTCAGAGATCTCCTTGACGAAGTCGGCACGCCAGTACCACTGATCGCCGGCAGGGTAGAGGCCGTCGAACGCGCCGTTCAGCATGGCGAACGGCATCGGCTGAACACCGTGCATGAGCGGGGTGCCGACGGCGAGCATGGGCTCGAGCAACTTCGCCAACCCGTCCTCGGTTCCCATGTAGTTCCAGATGACGCCGCAGACGAGGCGCAGGTGCAGCTCCTCGGGGAACGGCGGCGCGGGCGGCACGAAATGGAAGGCGAAGAAGCCGGTCAGCTCGCGTGGTGCCGCAGGCAAGAACTCTCGGTAGGCGCTCAGCACTTCCGTCGCCTGCTCGATCGGCCAGAACGTCGGGCCGGCCACGACCGTACCGACCGGATTGGCCCGGAAGTGGAACTTCGTGACGACACCGAAGTTGCCGCCACCGCCCCGGATCGCCCAGAAGAGGTCCGGATGCTCGTCGGCGCTGGCCCGAACCTGACGGCCGTCTGCTAGCACCATGTCAGCCGCGAGCAGGTTGTCGATCGAGAGCCCGTACTTCCGGGTCAGGTGCCCTAGGCCGCCACCCAGCGTCAGACCGCCGACGCCCGTGGTCGAGATGATCCCGCAGGGCACCGCCAGGTCGTGCGGCTGGGTCGCCGCGTCCACCTCCGCCCAGGTGCATCCACCGCCGACCTGAGCTGTGCGCGCGACCGGATCGACCGTGACCTCCCGCATGTGCGAGAGATCGACGACGACGCCGTCGTCGCAAGTGCCGAGGCCGCCACCGTTGTGGCCGCCTCCGCGAATGGCTATCAGCAGATCGTGATCGCGCGCGAACGCGACGGCCCTAGTCACGTCGTCAGGCGTTGTGCAGCGCGCGATCAGCGCGGGGCGCCGATCGATCCAAGCATTGAAAACCTGCCGGCTCTCCTCGTACGTCGCGTCGTCCGGGCCGATCAGGTCGCCCGCAAAGCTCGCACTGATCTCCTTCTGGGCCAGATCGGGAACATTGATTGTCGTACTCATCTCGTCTCCTCTCGTGTCGTGTCTCGTAACAACGTACGGCCACTAGCACGCGACGTCATGACGCGGACTGACCCTCTTTTCGCGCAGCCTCCGCTCGTGACGGCCGCCGAGCAATAATCAAGATTGACTATGGCCACTCCGCAGCTCCCTGGCGCGCTACGCCTGATCCCCTCCTTCCCGTTCGTCGGGAGATCGGGAGAGCTGACGGCGCTCAGGACGCTGATGCCCTCGGCAGATGGCGAGGGGCGCCGCGTCGCCCTCATCGGCGGCGAGCCCGGATCGGGAAAGAGCCGTCTCGTCCGCGAGTTCGCCCACGAGGCCGCCAACGAGGGTGCTCTCGTCCTCTACGGAGCCTGCGATGCGGTCCTCCGGACGCCGTACCGACCGTTCGTGGAAGCGCTCGACTATCTGGTCCGGAACGTCGACCCGTCCACCCTCCGCACGGATCTCGGAAGCGCGGGCGGGGAGCTCACGAGGCTCCTCCCCGACCTACCCGCCCGGGTCGGTGACCTCCCGGGACCGGTCGTCGCCGACCAGGACACCGAGCGCCACCGGCTGCACACCGCGGTCACCGACCTCCTCTCGAGTGTCGGGCGCCGACAGCCGGTGCTTCTCGTGCTCGAGGATGGCCACTGGGCAGACGGTCCGACGCTGCTTCTCTTGCGCCATCTCGCGCGGTCGGCCACAGATGCCCGGATGCTTCTCGTCGCAACGTTTCGCGACACCGAAGCAGAGATGCCGGTCGAGCTCGCGGACTCGCTCGCCGACCTTCGCCGAGCTGACGATGTCGTGCGGCTCCGCCTGGGTGGGCTGAGCGGCACGGAGATCGAGGAGTTCGTCCGAGGCGCGGCGAGCGCGACGGCCGAGATCACCCTCACGGAGCTCGCGAGCGCAATCGGCGATCTCACCGAGGGCAACGCGTTTCTCCTCTGTGAGCTCTGGCGCACGCTGATCGAGACCGACGCGATCGTGATCGACGGCGAAACGGCGGTGGTCATGCGCCCGCTCGCGGAGCTTGCCACCCCGGAGAGCGTTCGCGAGGTCGTCAGCCAGCGACTCTCACGTCTGGCGCCCGAGACGCGCGATCTGCTCGAGCTCTCCGCCGTGGCCGGGCCGGAGTTCGAGCTCGACATGCTGCGCGGAACCGGCCTCCTTCCCGAGCCCGCGCTCCCGCATGCCCTCGACGAGGCGGTCCGCACCGGAATGGTGGAGGAGGTGCCCGGGCGCGGACTCGCGTTTCGGTTCACGCATGAGCTCGTACGCCGAGCGCTCTACGACCGACTGTCGTCGCTTCGTCGCGCCGAGTTGCACCTCCGTGTCGCCGAGGCTCTCGAGCGGGCATCGGTGGAGACCAGCCGCCCGAATCTGGCGGGCCTCGCCTACCACTTTGCGGAGGCCGCACCGCTTGGCAGCGGGCCGAAGGCGGTCGAATACAACGTGCTCGCGGCACATGCGGCGAGATCCGCCCTCGCATTCGACGAGGCCGCGACGCGCCTTCGTACCGCTCTCGACCTCGGTATCGAGGACGACCGCGAACGGACGGAGGCTCTGCTCGAGCTCGGCGCGGTCTGCTACCAGGGAGGAGCGTCTGCTGACTCGCTCGACGCGTTCAGATCTGCGGCTCACATCGCTCGAACACTCGGCGATGGTGACCTGTTCGCACGAGCGGCAGTCGGGTTAGAGAACGCCTGCTGGCGCCCCGGCATCGTCGATCAGTTTGCCCTCGAGCTCCTGGACGAGGCGTCCGAGTCGCTCGACGAGGGGGACTCGGAGCTCCGTGTGATGGTTCTCGCAGGTCTCGTACGTTCTCACGAGAAGGCCGGCCACGACGAGCGCGGTGCGGTCGTCCGTGTGAACGCGATCGCCATGGCGCGGCGCCTCGGAGACCGCCGCGGTCTGGCGACCGTGCTGATGCGAGCGTACTGGGCGCGGGGCACGTTGAGCCTCGAGGAGATCCTCGACATGCTCGCCGAGGCTCGCGACCTGGGCGAGCAGATCGGCGACCCGGAGATCCAGGCCGAGGCGATCGAGTGGCGGCTCGCCGCGCTCATCGCGCTCGGCGACCTCGAGACGGCGGAGAGAGAGCTCGCCGATGTGCTCGAGCTCGCGAGCACGATGCGCCAACCGTTCATCATTCATGTCGCGGAGCACAACGGCGCCGCGATTTCCCTCTGCAAGGGAGACCTCGAAAAGGCCGAGGCCAGGGCGGAACGCTCGCACGAATGGAGCCGCCTCCTCACCGGGCGCGACCCGTCCGCCATCTACGGGGTCCAGATGTTCAGCATCCGCCGCGAGCAGGGCCGTCTCGCCGAGCTCGCCCCGGTCATCCGCGTTCTCGCCGGAGGAGCTCGCACCGGCGGTGCCTGGCGGCCAGGTCTGGCCGCGCTGCTGGCGGAGCTCGGGATGGAGGACGAGGCGCGCAGAGAGCTCGTCCAGCTGCGCCGCGAGGGGCTCGCCGCGCTGCGCGAGTCCCTCTGGCTCGCCTCACTGACCTACCTCACTGACGCCTGCGCACACGTTGGCGATGCCGAGCTCGCCGAGATGGTGTACGCCGAGCTCGGCTCACACGCCGGGACAAACGTCACGATCGGCCACGGGGTCGCGTGCTACGGAGCCGCAGATCGGTACCTCGGCATGCTCGCAGCGACGATCGGCGAGCGGGATCTCGCGCAACGCCACTTCGAGGAGGCGATGGCGCTGAACCGCAGCATGGGAGCGCGAACCTGGCTCGCCCACACAGCCTACGAATACGGACGTCTGTTGGTCGCTCATGGCGGCACCGACGGGCGCGCTGAGTCAATGACGCTGCTGGCCGAGGCGGGAACGCTGGCCGAGCGCATCGGCATGTCGACCCTCATGGCCCGGGTCTCGGCACTCGGATCCCCGGTCCGGCCCGCCAACTCGCTCCCCGATGGGCTCTCTCCGCGCGAGGTCGACATTCTGCGGCTCGTTGCCCGCGGGCTCTCGAATCGGGAGATCGGAACGTCTCTGGTCATCAGTGAGCACACCGCCGCGAACCACGTCAGGAGCATCCTTCGCAAGACCGGCTGCGCGAACCGGACCGAAGCCGCCTCGTACGCGCACAGCCGCGGACTTGCCAAGGTCTGAGTGCCCTCGGCGAAGGACACCGAGCCTGTACCATCCGCGCCATGGCGCTGTTTCTGATCGAACGCGGCTTCGCCGAGCAGCTCGAGCTCACCCGCGATGACGTCAAGCTGATCGAGGACATCAACGCCGACGAGGGCGTCAAGTGGCTGTTCTCGTTCCTCAGCGCCGACCGGCGCCGCTCGTACTGCCTCTACGAGGCCACGTCGCCGGACGAGATCCTGGCCGCCGCAAAGCGTGCAAACGTTCCCGCGGACGAGATCGTCGAGGTCAGCAAGTTCGTGCCCGGCCTCGTGGCGTAGGCCCTAGAGAACCTCGGGCTCGTAGAGCTTCTCACCCCGGTGGAGGCGCCGAGCGATGTCGTACGTCTGACGTTGTGCGCGCGCCGTCGGCGCATGGGCCGCGAGGTACCGCGCGGCTGCGATCAGCGGTACGTGTGCCTCGGCGCCGCCTCGAAGGTGCTCGTGCTGGCGAACCGCCGCCTCGACGCACTGGATCGTGTGGAAGTTCCTGTCCTCCCTCACGAGACCAACGACGAGGGCGGTGATCAGGAGGTCGGGATCGCCGCCCGCAGCCAGGAAGCCGGCGACGAGCTCCCCGGCCTCGCCCACCTGCTGCTGTTGGTCGAGCAGCGGCGGAAGCTCGGCGAGGAGAACCCCGAGATCGGCGGCTGGCTCCGGTCGGGGCAGACGAGTTGCAGGGACGTTGAGATACCGATCGAGGTAGACGCTCATCGCAGCGTCGAAGACGCCGCGAAGCAGCTCGGGCGATGGCGAACGGCGGAGACCCTGCTCGACACCGTTCGCGAACGTGAACGTGTGAAGCGCGGTGTCCCAGTCACCGAACTCGTTGCTCGTCGGGAACCGTGCGATGTGCATCGCCGCCGCGAACGAGACCGCCGAGGCGAGCTCGACTTCGCCCGCACCCTGTTCGAGCGCACGCAGAAGCTCCTCGACGGCGGCCGCCGGATCCTCGCCGAGAAGCGTCTCGACAAGTGCCGTCCGCCCGGTCCAGCTCCCGCGGAGTCGTCCGCTCGAGGCGAGCGACGCGGGGAGCCTCTCGAATGCAGCCAGGAGCAGGTCGACGAGATCGACGGGGTGACGCCACTCGTTCGATTCCTCCATCCGACTCGCCATCGCAATCTGAGCGGGGATCGACGGAAGGACGGTCTCGGCGTGTTCCCAGCCGGCGTGGTCGAGCGCTTCCAGCGCCTTGTTCGTGAAGTCGAGAGCGTGACCGACGTCGAGGTAGCGGTGGTCGGTGGCGGAGGCAAAGAGCATGTCTGCGAGCTGGGACGGCGACGCTCCCGAGCGAACGGCCGAGACCAGGGCCCGCTCGGCCCCTTCCGCGTCGCGCACCTCGACGAAGCCGCGATACCAGCGGGAGAGCTGCTCGGGCTCTGCGCCCTCCGATGGAAGCGGGCTGAGCGGGAACCGCGGAGTCTCCCCGGCCGCTTCGGCGGCCACGTCGGCAAGCCCGTGATAGAGCGCCGCCGGTCGGTCGTCCTCGATCAGGCGGGGAGCCAGGTTCATCAGGCAGGTCAGTGTCGTCAAGCCGCGCCCCCACCCGTCGCCGCGCCGTTCGACGCCGAACTCGAGGCCCGCCCGGAAGGCGTCGACCCCGCTCGGATCCGAGCTGGCGAGCGCGATCGTCGCCTTGGCGAGAACGAGCGGGATGTCCCGTTCGAGGCCGTCTCGCAGGCGGCGCTTCCGGCGTGGGACGAGGTCGGCTGGCGGGCGGAGGTCGACGTAGACGTCGTCACCGCGCAGCTCCACGGGAAAGCGCCGGAGGTCGTCTGCCCACTGGTCGAAGGTGCCGCCTGAGCACAGGTCGAAGCGCGCGTGATGCCAGTGACACGTGAGGATGCCGTCCGCGATCGTCCCGCGGTGAAGCGGAAAGCCCATGTGCGGACAGCGGTTGTCGACGGCATGGACGTCGTCGCCCTCGGCGAACAGGCACAACGTCTGTCCGTCGACGCTTACGACGAGCCGCCCGGCGGCGCGCAGGTCGGTCACGGAGGCGGCGCACACGAGCGTCTCGGCGGTGGTCGTAGTCATCGGTTCCTCCTCTTCCGCGACGGCAGGATCGTCATCGACGTCACGATAGAACCTCAAGTATTGTTTAAGTCAAGTGGGATCTGCCTATCTCACGATCGGCGAGGTCGCGGCCCGCACCGGTGTAGCCCCCTCGGCGCTCCGCTTCTACGAGACGTCCGGCCTGATCGCTTCGGACCGCACCGACGGCAACCAGCGGCGTTACGAGCCGGCCACCGTGCGCCGGATCGCATTCATCCAGGCGGGCAAGGCCGCGGGCATCCCGCTGAGAGAGATCGAGGCCGCGCTCTCGACCCTCCCCCGGAACCGCTCTCCGACCCGCCGCGACTGGGAGCGGCTCTCGAACGCGTGGCGGAGCGATCTCGACACGAGAATCACGATGCTGATTGCGCTACGCGACCGGCTCACCGGCTGCATCGGTTGCGGCTGCCTCTCGCTCGACAGGTGCGAGCTCTTGAACCCGAACGACGAAGCCGCGGCTCTCGGCCCCGGGGCGCGGTACCTGCTCCGTGATCCGTAGAAGGGACCGGATACTGAGCCGACACGCCCAAAGGAGTGACTCGATGCTCGAACTCCGACCGAACTGTGAGCGCTGCGACGTCGACCTGCCACCGGGCGCAGCCATCGGCCGCATCTGCAGCTACGAGTGCACCTTCTGCGCCGACTGCGTCGAACAAGTCCTCGAGAACGTCTGCCCCAACTGCGGCGGCGGCTTCGTCCCGCGCCCGATCCGACCGCAGCAGGCCTGGCGCGACGGCACCGGCCTTCACAACGATCCTCCCGGGACCCGACGGCGCTCCCTGAAGTACTCCCAGGAGGAGATCACGGCACTCACCAGGGAGCTTCGAGACACCCCGCCGTCCGAGCGCTGACGAAAACGGCTAGCGGAGGACGACGGAGAAGTCGGGTTCGAGGTCGGCACCGGCCTGCTCTCTGTCGGTATTCCCGTTGTT
>JBBQXH010000124.1:0-7244 GCA_038209835.1 Gaiellales bacterium
GAGCGCGGCGTCGATCCGGACTACTTCGAGTTCGCGCTGAACGAGTGGGATTCGTACGCGACCGAGGAGGCGGTGAGCATCAAGGAGTCCGCCGGGGACGGCGAGGTCGTCGTCGTGTGCGTTGGCGACGAGGAGGCCGAGGATGCCATGCGCCGGTGTCTTGCGATGGGCGCCGACCGGGGCATCCGGATCGACGGCGAGGGGCTCGAGATCGGCGATCCGATCACGACCGCACGGGCTCTCGCCGGGGTCGTCGAGCGGGAGGCCGCGGATCTCGTGCTCTGCGGCGTCCAGTCCTCCGACGCGGTGCAGGGCGCAACGGGAACGGCGCTGGCCGAGATCCTCGGGCTACCGCGCGTCGCGGTCGTGAAGAAGCTCGAATGGGATGCCGGCGCCAGCAAGGCCGTCGTCCAGCGGGAGCTCGAAGGCGGCCTGATCGACGTCAACGAGGTCGAGACGCCCGCCGTGCTGACGATCCAGACGGGCATCAACGAGCCGCGCTACGCGACGCTGCGTGCGATCAAGCAGGCCGAGCAGCAGGAGATCGAAGTCGTCGAGCCGGCCGACCTCGGCACGCCGGCCGCCCGCGTTCGGCGCATGTTCGTGCCTCCGAAGGGCGAAGGCGCCGAGATGCTGGGCAAGGACCCGGCCGAGGTGGCCGGGAAGATCAAGCAGCTGATCGAGGAGAAGATGCGGTAATGGCAGGAACCCTGATCATCGCCGAACACCTGCGCGGTCAGCTCCGCGACATCACGCGCGAGTGCGTGACCGCAGCGGCTGCGCTCGACGGCCCCGTCGCCGTCGCCGTCGTCGCGAGGGACCCGGCAGCGATTGCCGCCCAGGCGAACGTCTCCGGGGTCGACGAGAACTCGTCCGACGCCTACGTGAACGCTGCCGAGGCGCTGGTCGCGGCGAAACAGCCGACGGTCGTCCTGACCGGCTTCACGGTGAGCGCGATGGCATTCGCCCCGGCGCTTGCCGCTCGGCTTGGCCTGGGTTTCGCCTCCGACGTAATCGCGATCCGCAACGAGAGCGGCCTGGTCGCCGAGCGGGAGATGTACGGAGCCAAGGTCCGCGCCGAGCTCGAGTTTCCGGGGAAGGAGACCACTGTCCTCATGCTGCGAGGGACGACGTGGCAGCCTGCCGAGGGCGCCGGCAGCGCCAGCGTCAGCGAGCTGGCGGCGTCGATTCCTCCGTCTCGCTCCCACCATCGCGAGTTCGTCGAGGCGGCGGCGGGCGACGTCGACATCACGAAGGCCGAGTTCCTCCTCTCGGTCGGCCGCGGCGTGGGCGAGAAGGACAACATCGAGCAGTTCGAAGAGCTCGCTGGAAAGATGGGCGCCACGCTCGGCGTGTCGCGGCCGCTCGTCGATGCAGGCTGGATGCCCGCCTCTCGGCAGGTCGGTCAGTCCGGCAAGACCGTGTAGCCGAAGGTCTATCTCGCGTTCGGCATCTCCGGCGCAGTCCAGCACCTCGCCGGGATGAAGACCTCCGGAACGATCATCGCGGTCAACACCGATCCCGAGGCGGCGATTTTCAACACCGCGCACTACGGCGCCGTCGCCGACATCTTCGACGTCGCCGAAGAACTCGAGAAGCTCTACTAGAGGCCTGAGCGATGACCCGCGTCGCCTTCCTCGGCCCAGCCGGGACGTTCACCGAGGAAGCGCTTCTGTCGGAGGTGGATCTCGCCGGAGCGGAGCTCGTCTCCCGCACGACGCTGCCTGAGATCATCGCCGCCGTCGAGGCGGGCGAAGCCGATCTCGGGATCATGCCGATCGAGAACTCGATCGAGGGCTCGATCACGATCACGCTCGACACCCTCGCCTTCGAGAGCGACCTCCTGATCCAGCGCGAGGTCGTGCGCCCCGTTTCGCTGAACCTCATCGCGCGACCAGGCACGAAGCTCGGGGACGTGCGCACCGTTGTTTCCCTGCCGTACGCGAGCGCCCAGTGCCGCCAGTGGCTTCAGGGCAGGCTCCCCGGCGTCCCGCTCGAAGCGGCGAACTCGACCGCAGGAGCCGTCGAGCGCGTGGCGCGGTCGCGGGCAAACGGACTCGCCGCGATCGGCACCCGCCTCGCGGCCGAGCTGAACGACGTTGCCGTGATCGCCGAGGAGATCGAGGACTACCCGGAGAACGCCACGCGATTCGTGATCCTCGGCCACGACGTGCCCGCGCGAACAGGGCATGACAAGACGAGCATCGTGTGCTTCCAGCGTGAGAACCGACCGGGATCCCTGATCAGCATCCTCCAGGAGTTCGCGGCCCGCGCGATCAACCTCACACGGCTCGAGTCGCGGCCGACGAAGGCGGGGCTCGGCGACTACTGCTTCGTGATCGACTGCGAAGGACACGTCGCGGACGAGCTTGTCGCCGATGCGCTGCGGAACCTCCGCGCGAAGCAGGGAAGCGTCAAGTTCTTAGGCTCGTATCCAGCGGCCGCAGTCGGCGACGCCGGCAGGGCGCGCCGGACGGCAGCCGGCAAGGCGTGGCGTGAGGCTTCTTCCTGGGTCGAGGAGTTGCGGGGCCGAATCACACCTGGCTGACGTTCGCCCGACGCACCGGGGAGGGGCCGTGTAGATTCGGCTCCTCGTGTGGGCTGATGTCGTGCTAGCCGAGGAGGCGACCCGGGAGACCTTCGCGAACCTGCCCGTCTGGGCGATCGCGTTCTGGTACTTCCTGATCTTCGTCTCGACGGCGATCCTCTTCTACGGGATCTACCGGCTCGCGAGGAAGTACCGGCAGGGGCGCGGGCCGGCCGAGCTCGACAGGCCGGCACGGAGAGCCGGCGAGACGCTGAAGATCGTTCTCACGCATTCGTGGATTCGCCGGCGCGACCCGCTCTCGGGGTTCGCGCACCTCTTCGTCTTCTACGGCTTCATGGTGCTGTTCGTCGGAACGGCGATCCTCGCCTTCCAGGACGACCTGCTCGGGCCGCTCGGCTTCGAGTTCTGGAAGGGCTGGTTCTACAAGGGCTACTCGCTCTTCCTCGACGTCTTCGGCGGGGCGCTGATCGTGGGGGTGATGGTGCTCGCCGTGAAGCGAGGGATCGTCCGGCCGTTCCGCCTCGACTACTGGCGTCCTGACCGCACAGAGGGCGAGACCGACCGCTCCCGGTATGTGGTCGGCGACTGGACGTTCCTCGGCTTGCTGTTCTTCCTCGCGCTGTCAGGCTTCTTGCTCGAGGCGTTCAGGATCGCCGAGACGAATCCCTCGTTCGAGGTGTGGTCGCCGATCGGCTGGGTCGTGGGTCAGGGCTTCCGCAACATCGGCTTGGACGACGGTGCGGCGCTGATGGCTCATCGCGTGGATTGGTGGGCTCACGGCGTCGTCGCGCTTGCCTTCGTCGCGTCGATCCCGTTCACGAAGGCCGTTCACATGATCGCCGGGCCGGCCGGTGTCGCCATGAAGGACGACAAGGCTGGCCGACGCCTCGCCCCGCTTCCCGAGAATGCGAGGTCCGACGAGGTCGGCTACCAGACGATCACGGATTTCTCGCCGCGCCACCTCCTCGACCTCGACGCGTGCACGAAGTGTGGGAAGTGCCACGAGGCCTGCCCCGCGACTGCCTCCGGGTACCCGCTCTCGCCCCGAGATCTGATCCTCGACCTGCGTGAGGTCGCCGAGGGCTCGCTCGGTGTCCGGGCCTCGCTCGACATTCAGCCGCTCTACGACTCGAAGCAGTCGATCCTCGGCGATCCGATCCGCCCCGAGACCCTGTGGTCGTGCATGCAGTGCATGGCCTGCGTCGAGATCTGCCCCGTCGGGATCGAGCATGTCCCGATCATCAACCAGATGCGCCGCGGACTCGTCGAGCGGGGCGAGATGGACAGCCAGCTCCAGTCGACGCTCGAGACGATCTACACGTCGGGGAACTCGTTCGGCGAGGCCAAGCGCAAGCGCGCTCGCTGGGCGAAAGACCTCGACTTCGACGTCAAGGACGCCCGCAAGGAGCCGGTCGAGTACCTCTGGTTCGTCGGCGACTACGCGTCGTTCGACCCGCGCAACCAGAAGATCACGCAGACGCTCGCGCGCATCCTCCACCATGCAGGAGTCGACTTCGGGATCCTCTACGACGCCGAGAAGACCGCCGGAAACGATGTGCGCCGCGCGGGCGAGGAGGGCCTTTACACGTCGCTGGCCGAGGAGAACATCGGCGCGATCGAGAAGTGCGACTTCCAGACGATCCTGACGAGCGATCCGCATTCCTTCAACACGCTGCGGAACGAGTACCCGGAGCTCGGCGCCTCGTGGACGGCCGACGGCGTGCTCCATCACTCGCAGCTCCTGCTCCGCCTGCTCACTGATGGAACGATCACGCCACGGAAGCGGCTCGATTATCGCGTCACCTATCACGACCCTTGCCATCTCGGCCGCTATAACGGGGTCTACGAGCCGCCACGCGACGTGATGAAGGCGCTCGGCATCGAGCTCGTCGAGATGCCCCGCAACCGAGACAACAGCTTCTGCTGTGGCGCCGGTGGTGGACGCATCTGGATGAAGGAGCTGAAGAAGGAGGGGGCCCAGCGCCCGAGCGAGAACCGCATCGACGAGGCGGTCGCCCTGGGCGCGATCCAGTACTACACCGTCGCCTGTCCGAAGGACGTGACGATGTACGAGGACGCGATCAAGACGTCAGGGCACGCGACCGACATCGAGCTTCGCGAGATCTCGGAGCTCGTGCTCGAGGCGCTCGACCTCGAGCCGGCTGGCGTCGCCGCAGGATCAGATACCGAGGAGGATGGCGGATGACAGAAGAACGGCTTGCCGAGTTCATGGATTGCTGGAACACACGTGACGTCGAGCGCCTGGTCGGGTTCTTCACCGAGGACGGCGTGTTTCACGGCTCGGTTGGCCCTGAGCTGCTGGGAGCGACTGCCGTCGGCCACGACGAGATCAGAGCGGCGGTCGTGAGGCTCTTCGAGGCGAGTCCGAAGGGACGCTTCGAAGACACGGCAGTCTTCGTCGGAGGCGATCGCGGCGCGGCGGAGTGGACGTTCGTCTCGGGCGAGAGCGCCGTCCGCGGCTGTGATCTCTTCGAGTTCTCGGGCGACCGGATCCGCGTCAAGAACGCCTTTCGAAAAGCGAGGCCCGCCTGAAGCGTTACACAACTGACCCGAAATGATGTGTAAGATCGGCGTATGCTGAAACGCGTGCAACTCATGCTCGACGAAGAGCTCGACGACGCGCTCGCGCGCAAGGCACGGCTGGCCGGGGTCTCGAGATCCGAGCTCGTGCGCCAGGTCCTTCGCGAGAAGCTCCTGCCCTTGTATCCGCCACTCGAAGAGGATCCTCTATGGGGGTTCGTCGGGATGGTCGAAGGCGCACCGGACGATTCGCTCAGTGTCGACGACGTCGTCTACGGCCCGTTTGAAGCTGAGCGTTGATCTTCGTCGATACGTCGTTCTGGGTTGCCGCTGGTCGCCGGGGAGACGAACGCCACGCCGACGCGCGGGCACTCATCACTCGCTTCGCAGACGAGAATCTGGTCACGTCGGCACACGTACGCGGAGAGACCTGGACTGTCCTTCGGAGGCGAGAGGGGCACGTGCCGGCCGTCACGTTTCTCGACATGCTCGACTCTAGCCCGAGAATCCACGTCGCCCCGATCAGCGAACAGCTCGAAGCCGAGGCACTCGAGTGGCTTCGCCGCCACGACGAGCGACCGTACTCTTTCGTCGACTCGACGAGCTTCGCGCTGATGCGTTCGCTCGGGATCCGCGAGGCTCTCGCGTTCGACGGCGATTTCTCGGCTGCCGGGTTCGTGGAACTGAGGGTCTGACTCGCCCACCGGGCGTTTCGAGTGCTACGACAGGACGAACGCTTCCTTGAAGGGCGTCCTCGTCAACCGCCACGTCGTCTGCGTCCCCGCGGTGAAGGACGCCAGGTCGCCGGGGCCGAGGCTCAGCGACTTGCCGTCATCCACCTCGATCGTCAGGTCGCCCTCGATCACGTAGATCGACTCGTTCTTCGCCATCTCGTAGCGGAACGGGGCCGGAGGATCCTCGCCGCTGACGCGCCAGAAGCCCGCGTAGTACGCACCGCCGTCGGTGTCGTCGCCGCGGAGTAAGCGCACCTCGCCGACCGTACTCCCGTCGGGGAGCTCGAACGGCTCCCAGCCGGTGGCGGTGCTCTGGTTGGTGGTATATGCCTCACCCACGGCACGTACCCTAACCAGCCATGACCGACTCGGCCACGTGCACCGATATCTCCCTCGCGCTCGGCGAGTCGATGGGCGGGACGGCGCCGGCCGCACTCGGATGGGTGCTCCTCGAGCAGAAGGGCGCATGGGGCGCGAAGGCTCTCACCGAGTCAGGCCTCGACCAGGATGTCGGCGCCGAGCTCGAACGGCGCGCCAAGGCGCTCGGTCTCAAGGCGCTTCTCGTCAAACCCCCGGGTCGAGATCCGTCGAAGGGCCGCACGGTGTTTCTCGCCTCATCGATCCAGGACGCGTCGTTCGTCGAGGAGCTCGAGATCGGAGATCCGGCTGAGATCCTCGAGCTCGACCTCGCCCCGCTCGCCCGCGGCGAGCTAACGGGTGCCGGCGCACTCGCCGACGCGCCCCTCTATCTCGTCTGCACGAACGGCAAGCGCGACGCCTGCTGCTCCCGCCTCGGGCGGGCGGTGGCGCGTTCGCTCGCCTCTGCCCGCCCGGGTCGGGTCTGGGAGTGCTCTCACATCGGCGGCCACCGCTTCGCCGCGAACGTCGTCTGCCTGCCCGAGGGGCTTTGCTACGGGCGTGTCCAGCCGGGCAACGCCGCCCTCCTAGCGGAGGAACACGAGGCGGGCCGGGTGGTGCTCGAGCTTCTCCGCGGCCGATCGGCATTTCCGCCGGCGGTGCAGGCAGCGGAGCATTTCCTGCGCGCTCACGGCCGTGTCGGTGCCGGCGAGCGCATCTCGCTCATCCAGGTCGATGACGGGCGGACGACCTTCGATCTTCCTGGTGGTCAGCGACTTTCGGTTGACGTCGCGGAGGCGGAAGGGCCAGTTCGCCCGGCGTCATGCGGTGCGGAGCCAGAGGCGTCCGCGCGTTTCAAGCTGATCTCGATCGCGGAGCACTGACCGATCTGCCATCCTGGAGGAGAACGGCGATGAGGAATAAGACGAGGATCCGCTATCTCGGCGAGCTGGCGGAGCGAGTACGTCTCGATATCGAGGCGCATGAAAGGGCCGGGCGCCCCTATCCGAAGTCGCCGCCTTTGCCTGGAACGACGGCGAATCCAGCTACTTGACGGGCGGCGT
>JBBQXH010000125.1:0-7215 GCA_038209835.1 Gaiellales bacterium
CGTCAAGGTTTCTGTTTTTCTGACTGACATGGCGGATCGCGCGGCCGTCGCGGCGGCGCGAGAAGCGTACTTCGGCGAGTATCGGCCCGCGGCGACACTGGTGCAGATATCGGCTCTCGTCACCCCTGCACTGAAGGTCGAAATCGAGGCCACGGCGGTCTACTGAGTGCCCGCTCCCGAACTGCTCCAGACCTGCGTGTCGAACACCCCGCGATGCGAGATCCGACCCTCGTCGACCCGATCCGAGGGCGGGCGCGCTCCGCCGCTACTACTCGACGATGTGGGAAGGGACGCTGGCGCTCGGCCCGATGGCCCACGCGTTTGGTAACGCAAGGCCACGGGAGAAAGCGTGATTGAACCCACACCCCAGGCAGGCCATGAGATCGCGAGCGCAGCGACCGCTGGACGGCTAGTCGACTACCCGGTCGTCGACACAGAGACGCATACCTTCGTGCGCTGCTGGCCCCTCGAAACGAATCCGCAGATGTCGGCGGTCGACCCGTTTACGCGAGCCGAATACTCCGGGGCTGTTCTCGTTGCCGAGATGGAGCGGGCTGGCGTTGATCTGGCGATTCTCATCGGCTACGACGGCTATGACTTCGAGAGCTACATGAAGCGTCACGGTTCCGTTCCCGCCGATTTCATGGGCGGGCGCGGCTACACGCGAGGCTGGGCTGCGCGCTATCCGGACCGCCTGCGTTACGTGACGACGCTTCACGACCCACGCCGCCATTGGGACGCGCTCGAGGAGCTCGCGACCGAACTCGACGACTCAGCGGTCGGTGTCAAGATCTTCCCGGCCTACTTCGAGACGCATTCGGACACCTCCGAGATCCGGGCGGCATTCGACATCCTCCGCGAGCACCGTGCCTGCGCCATCTTCGGGTTCGAGGACACGATGCCGCCGATCACTCCGTCGCTCTCCGAGATGTACGAGGGAGTCGGTCGCCTCGCATCTGACTATCCAGACGTTCCGATCCAACTCAACCACGGGGCAAACGCCGATCCTCTCGGCGCCGAGATGGACGTTCTCGTCGAAGTCGTGGCCGCGCTCCAGAACGTCCTCGTTTCGACATCCGTCCTCGGAGGATCGATGATGCACTGGACCGACGGCTGGCGATACCCGTTTCCGGACCATCTCGGCCGGCTCGCGATCTACGCCGATCGGCTCCCCCGCACCCAGATCGCTTGGGGGACGGATTGGCCGTGGTTCGAAGGCGTCGTCAAGTACCCGCAACTCCTCCAGGCGATCGTGGATCACGCGCACTTCCTCGGGGACGACGCGAAGCGTCTGTACTTAGGCGGGAACGCGTTGAGACACTGGGGGCTCGCGGCGCCGGCCGGAATCCGGTGAGGCAATGAAACCTACAGCCGATGTCAGTCGGCGGGCCTGCGCTACAGGATCCCAAGCAGTCCGTTGCGCAGCCCAGCTTCTCGACGCAATCGCCGCCGCCAGCGGCCCTCACTCGAGAGGTCGTCCTACAGCTGTTCCAGCCCTATGTCTTCGTAAAGGCCAGCATCGCAGTCGACGACCGCGAGCCAATCCTCAATCGCTTGGCGCGCTTCTGGATCCGCCATTCGTTGGCGCGTCCACTCGTCGATCCGAGTGGCTGAGTCGATCTCCCACACGACGATGTAATGTGGCCCGCCCAGTCTCCATGTTCGTCCGATCGCGAGCTTCGGCCGATCCTGAGGGTTTGCAGCAGCCCAGTACGCGTCCGTGCGCGTAACCGTGCTTCGAAACGTCTCAGGATCAACATCGGGCTTACGCGAGTAGAACTCAACGTAGTACATCTTCAATGCACTCCCTCCGACGTGCATGGTATGGAGCGACTGGAACTCGACGCACTTCTACCCGCTCGCCGGCTGCGGCAGCGGGTACGGCGCGAAGAGGGCCCAGCGCTCCTGTTTCACATGATCTCCTTGCCAACGTCGTCGTAGACGCCGGCGTCTACGATCGTCGCAACAGCCTGGAACTCGGAGTGATTTGCGAGACCCTGCTCTGTCCGGAACTCCGCGGTCCACTTCTCGAATGTGTTCCATCCTTCGATCTTCCAGACGATGAGGTTTCCAGGCTCTGGCCCAAGATGCCTTGTCCGGCCTATGCAGAGAACGGGCCGATCGTTCGGATGCTCGTTCGACCAGCGATCCGTACAGGCCCAGATCACTTCCTGGAACCGGGCGTGTGAGACCCCAGGGCGGCGTTCAAAGAACTCGATGTAGTACACGGCCGGGTCCTTTCTCAGCGTGGATCGCCGAATGCTTCCACGGGGCGAGGGCCGTCGCCGTCAATTGAAAGAGACGGTGCGGCCGCGACAAGCCGTTTGGTGTAGTCGCTCTGCGGCGCTGTGAGGATTGCGCCAACCGTTCCCTGCTCGCATACCAGGCCCTTCTCGAGTACTAGCACCCGATCCGCGATGCTCGCGACTACGCCGAGGTCATGGGTGATGAAGAGCACCGCCAGGTCCAGCTTTCGTCGGAGGTCGGCGAGCAAGTCGAGGACAGCAGCCTGAACGGAAACGTCCAGTGCCGACGTCACTTCGTCACAGACCAGCAGACTGGGGCCTGCCGCCAGCGCCCGCGCGATCGCGACGCGTTGGCGCTCTCCGCCAGAGAGCTCTCCCGGAAAACGCCGAGCCATCCGCTCGGGAAGCCGGACGCGCTCGAGGAGTGCTGCAACCTCCGCGTTTGCCTCTCGTTCGCTGAGGCCGCGGAGCGAGCGCGCCGGCCAGCTTACGGCATCCTCGACCGAGCGACGTGGGTTGAGAGAATCGTACGGATTCTGAAAGACGATCTGGATGCTACGTCGCTCGTCCTGCGAGCGCCGGCGTGCGAGCCCAGGCAAGTCCTTCCCTTCGAGCGTGATCTGGCCGGCAGTGGGTTGGTGCAGGCAGACGATGCAGCGCGCAATTGTGGTCTTGCCACTGCCCGATTCCCCAACGAGCGCCACACACTCTCCGGGTGCGACGGTCAGCGATACACCCTCTGCGGCGACGACCGGCCCACTCCGAGTCCGATACTCGGCTCGGAGCTCGGATACGGTGAGGAGCGGGGCGGCGGCGAGCTGCCTTGTGATCTCCTGTCGCGGATCTACCTGCGGGACGGGTGTGCGTTGCCATCGAATACAACGTACGAGGTGGCCCTCCTCGATCCGGACAAGATCGGGGATGCTCTCTTCGCAAGCGGGGACGGCCTGGCTGCATCTCGGCGCAAAAGCGCAGCCTCGAGGGCGGTTTCCCACGCCGACCGCGACGCCTGGTATGCCGACCAGGCGACGCGGAACCACGTGGTCGGGAACGCTCGAGATGAGGCCGAGCGTGTACGGGTGCCGCGGGCCCGTGACGACTGGCTCGCACGGGCCGTCTTCGACGATCCGGCCCGCATACATGACCGCGATGCGGCTCGCGATCGACGCGACGACAGCGAGATCGTGCGAAACGTAGACGAGCGCGATGGAGATCTCGCGCTGCAGTCTTGCGATCTCTTCGAGGATCCGGGCCTGGGTGACGACGTCGAGGCCGGTGGTGGGCTCATCCAAGACGATCACCGGAGGCTCGCATGCCACAGCTACGGCAATCGCCAGCCGCTGTTGCTGCCCGCCGGAGAGCTGGTGCGGGAAACGGCGCTGGAACGAGCTGTCGCCCGGCAGCTGGACGCGTTCGAGGATCTCCTGAACGCGCTCGTCAGGACAGGCATCCTGATCGTGCGCCTTCAACATCTCGCGCACCTGATCGCCGATCCGGAGCGAGGGATTGAGCGACGTGGCGGGATCCTGCGGCACATACGAGATGAGTCGTCCCCGCATGCCGCGAAGTCTCTTCTCGTCCGTGCCAACTATGTCTTGTCCGGCCACGTTGACGCTGCCCGAGACGATCGCGAGTCCCGGCTTCGTGTATCCGAGCAGGGCCTGTGCGACCGTCGTCTTTCCGCTTCCCGATTCTCCGACCAGGCCGAGCACTTCACCCGGTCGTACGGTGAATGCCGCCTCCTCAACGATGACCGGGCCGTGTTCGACGCCCACGCGGAGCCCGTCGACCCGTAGGACAGGTTCGGTCACCGGCGAAGGGCCTCGGTGTCGACTGACTTGCCGAGGCTATGAGCGATCGAGTCGGCGATCACGTTGATCGACACGGTCAGCGCCGCGATCATCAGCGCCGGTACGACCACGGCCCAGGCATTGATCGTGATGCCACTGCGGTTCTCGGAGATCATCAGCGCCCAGTCGGCGGCCGGCGGTGCTTTGCCGAGGCCGAGGAAGCTCACGGCGGCGACGAGCAGGATCGACACTGTGAAACGGGGGCCTGCATCGGCCATGATGGGCCCCCAGATGTTCGGGAGGATCTCGCGCCTGAGGATCATTCGTGTTCTGTCCCCTCGCGCGACGGCCGCTTCGACATACCCGCGAACCGACGTCTCCGCGGCGGCGGTCCTGACGATACGTGCGATCGAGGGAACGTGAATGATCGCGATTGCGATCACGAGCGCGACGAGGTTGGCCCCGGCCCCGGTCGCGACGAGGAGGAGGAACAGGATCGGCGGGAACGCCAGCAGGATGTCCATCCCTCGCATCAGCCCCGAGTCGAGCCGCGTCCGCGAGTAGCCGGCGACCAGCCCGACGGCTCCTCCGACCAGATACGCGAGGACGGTGGCGAGGGCTCCGAAGAGGATCACGCTGCGCCCCCCTGAGAGGACTCGACTCAGCACGTCCTCGCCGAGGTAGTCGTTCCCCAGCAAGAACGTGCCTGAAGGCGTGCTGTAGGGGATGCCGGCGAGCGCGCTCGTCGAATAGGGCGCAAAGTAAGGGCCGATGAAGGCGATTCCGAGAACGAAGAGGAGAACGCCGAGAGCGATGCGCGTCGACCAGGGGCGGACCCAGCGCATGCGGCGTTCCCAGGTCGAAGATCGGGAGGCTGCGATCACAGGCTCGTCCGCAACTTCGGCACAAGGAGCACGACGAGAAGGTCGGCAATGATGTTGATGAAGATGTAGATCGCTGCGAGAAGGATCGCCACACCCTGGACGGTCGGGATGTCGCGTGCGGTCACGGCCTGGACGAGGCCCTGTCCAAGACCTGGATACGCGAAGACCGTCTCGACGATGACGAGCCCTCCGATCAGGTACTGCATCGTGAGCGCGAGTACCTGGACGGTCGGTGCGAGCGAATTCCTGAGCGCGTGATTCCAGATGACGCGGCGCTCGCGCACGCCGTTCATCCGGGCCATGTGGACATAGTCCGCATTCAACGTCTCAACCACACCCGCCCGCATCATCCGGATGATGTAGGCCGCCGCGGTGAGGCACAGCGTCAGCACCGGCAGTACGAGCAGGCTCGGACTCGTCAGCGGACTCTGTCCGAACTCGATGATGGAGGTCGGTGGCAGAAGTCCCAGCGACACCGCGAGAGAGGCGATCAGCAGCGTCCCGATCACGAACTCTGGCAGCGCGATCAGCCCCAGCGAGAGACTCGAGATCAGGTGATCGGCAGTCCTGTCACGACGGATGCCGGCCCACACGCCGAGCGCCAGCGAGATCGGCACCAACACGATCATCGTCACGAGAGCGAGGATCAGCGAGTTCCCGATCCGCTGGGAGATGAAGCTCGTGACCGGCTCGCCCGACGCGAGCGACTTCCCGAGGTCACCCTGAACGACACCGGAGATCCAGCTCCAGTACTGGCTAGGAATCGATCGGTCGAGACCCAGCTCCTGGCGGTAGATCTCCTTCTGCGCCTCCGTCGCGCTCCGACCAAGAATCGCGCTTGCGGCATCGCCCGGCAATACCTGGGTCGCACCGAAGACCAGGATTGAGACCAGGAAGACGAGCAAGACTCCGATCGCCAGCCGGCGGAGCACGAACGCCATGAGGGGGTGGGAATACCGCTGTCTCGAAACCGCCGTTGTGAGCGCGCTCATGCTGCGAAGAGCAGGCTACGGCCCTACGACTGGAACCAGTGATCCTTGAAGTCGAACCCGCCGAGGTTCTCATATCCGGACGAGATGTTTGGCACGATGCCCTGGATCTTCGAGGACGCAGCGTCGAGGGTGTTGTAGAACGCGAAGACCACGTAGCCGTTCTCGTTGTAGAGCTGCACTTGCAAGTCTTTGTATGCGGCGTTTCGCTGATCGGCGTCGGGAATCGCCTGGGCCTTCCTGAACCCATCCTCCCATGTCTTGGAGTACCAGTGCGTCTCGTTGTAGGGCGAGTCTTTCAGGAGCCCATCCTGTGCCTGCGACTCGAACGATTGACCCCAGTTCGTCTGGTAGACGGGAACCTTGAGGTACTTGTCGTTCGCGAAGTACGAACCGGCTTCGAGCTTCTCCAGCTGAACATCGATGCCCGCAGCTTTGGCTTGCTCCTTGTATGCGGTCGCCGACTCGAGCATGCCCGGCAAGGCACTCGAGGTCGGCAGCGGCAGGGTAAATGGATGCTGGCCAGCTTCCTTGAGGAGGGACGCCGCCTTTTCCGGATCGTACTCGCGTTGGGGGAGATCGTCGTTGTAGGACGGGAGACCCTTGCCGAACAGATCGTTACCTACCTGGCCGAAGCCGAGCTCGACCTTGTCGACCATCGCCTGCCGGTCGACCGCGAGCTTGAGCGCTTCGCGAACACGGTTATCGCTGTAGGGCGCCACGTCGATCTGGACGTAGAACGGGTTGGTCGCAGGCTGGGCGGCGTTGACGATCTGGATCGCCGAGTTGGACGCTTGCGCCTTCGCCTGGACGAAGTCGATGAACGTGATTTCGTCGACCTGGCCACCGATGAGGGCGTTGACCCGCGCGGGTGGATCCGGGATGGCGATGATCTCGAGCTCGTCGACGTACGGCTGGCCCGACTGCCAGTAGCTGTCGTTTCTCTTGAAGAGGGCGCGGACACCCGGCTGCCACTCGACGAAGACGAACGGACCCGTGCCGTTGGGCTTGGTCGCGAAGTCTGTCGCGCCGTCGGGCACGATCCAGAGAGCCTTCTCCGAGAGGAGCCCGGGAAAGTCGCCGATCGGCCGCTTGAGGCGGAACTCGATCTCTGTGTCGGAGACCTTCTTCGAGGCAGCGAGGTCGATCGGCTCGAGGCGTGCCAGCGACTCGGCCTTGTTCTTCGGGTCGGCGATGTACCGGAAGGAGTAAAGGACGTCGTCGGTCGTCAGCGGCTTGCCATCGTGGAAGGTGACGCCGGACTTGATCTTCACCTGCCAGACGGTCGCATCCGCGTTCCCCTCTG
>JBBQXH010000126.1:0-7180 GCA_038209835.1 Gaiellales bacterium
CCCTTCCCCGAACCCCCGAGCTCTCGCAGGCTGCGAGTCAGCCCGGCACGTCGCTCGTCTCCGGCGCGAGTCCAGAGGAGAGCGAGGCCTGCTGAGGCGAGCAGCACCGGCCAGACGAATCCGTCGCCAGGCCATACATTGACCGCCCGAACGATCAGGAGCAGCCCAATGACCGCGGCAGCCCCGATCAGGAGGTACCTCGGCTCGATCCGACCGCGAGGAGGCGAAGGCGCGTCCGCGGTCAGCAGGCCGGCCGGGCCCATCGGAATGATCGCCCAGCACACGAGATAGAGCAGAATGCCGAGTCCGCCGACGAAAGTCAGGGCGACGAACGCGACGCGGAGGATCGCTGCGTCCACGCCGAGATAGTCGCCGAGCCCCGCCGCGACCCCGGCGACAATCCGATCTTGCTCGTTGCGGTAGATCCGCCGATAGCCCTCGACTTCCATCTCATGGAAGTCTGGCACGCGGTCGACCAACCCCGATACCAGGGATCACCCTGAGGCGCTCTCGGGGTCGAATCCGGGCTCACCCAAGGGGAATTCGCGATGGTGCCGACCTCTGCGCGAGGCCACACTCGAGACATGCAAACGACACGACACATCTACCGAAACACGCGAGACCGCAAGATCGGCGGCGTCGCCGCGGGGCTCGGCGACTATCTCGCGATCGACCCGGTGATCATCCGCCTCGCCTTCATCCTCACTGTGTTTCTCGGCGGCTTCGGCCTGGTGGCCTACCTCGTCGCGTGGATCATCATCCCGGCAGGCTCCCCTGGAGAAGGTCCCGTTCCTTCCGTCGAACGCCGATGGGACGGACGTCTGATCGCGGGGGTCGTTATCGCCGTGATCGGGGCCATCGCCTTCGCGGGCGCGATGGGCGAGTGGCATCACGGACCCGCGGTCTGGCCACTCCTCCTCGTCGGCGGCGGAGCGGCGCTCATCCTCTGGCGCCGGGATCGGGCCGAGCCCGGGCCTCCGGCCCCGGCCGATGGGCCGGGCGACCCCGAGCCAGATCCCTCCGAGCCCGAGGGAGGCGGTCCGGAACCGGAAGACACCGCGAGCGATTCCGAGCGCAGCGAGGAGACGGAGACCGTAGCGATCGGCGGGGCGCAGCCCCCGCCGATCGGTGCAGCTGTCGCCGTTCCGGGCGACACAGCGATCTCTCCACTCGCGCCGCAGTCCGCCCGGTCGCCGCGGCACCGTTACCCGGTCGGGTTGATCACGCTCGGGGCGGTTCTCCTCACCGGAGCCGTGACCGCCCTGCTCGACCGGCTCGGCGTCATCGATGTGTCCGCACAGACCTTCCTCCTCGTCGCGCTTGGTCTGTGTGCCGCCGGCGTCATCGCCGGCGCGTTGGTGGGGCGGGTCTGGGGCCCATTAGCCCTCGGAGCGGTTGCTGCCGTGGCGTTCACGGGGGTCTCGCTCCTCGACGTCCCCCTCGAGGGAGGAGTGGGCGATCGATCGGTGCGGCCCGCGAGCGCCGCCAACCTCGAGTACGCCTACCGGCTCAGTGCAGGCAAGCTCGTGCTCGACCTGAGTGATGTCCACGTCGGGGCGACGGACGAGTACGTCGAGGCAAGCGTCGGTGTCGGAGAGCTGATCGTCATCGTTCCGCCAGGGGTCGTGACCGTTGCATACGGATCAGCCTCGGCGGGCGACCTCGACATCTTCGACCGGCATGAGGGTGGCATCCGTGTCGACTCCTCGATCACCGGCATACCGGCCGGGGGCGCCGATTCGGCGGGCCGGCTGCTTCTCGACCTCGGCGTCGGGATCGGGCGAATCGAGACGCGAGTCGCGCACGCGCTGTAGGGCCCGGCTAGGGCTCTACGTCGAGAGCGCGAGGAGCTTCTCGAACCGCTCGCTGTCCTCGAAAGGGCCGATCAACGCGAGGTTCAGCTTGTCCTCGCCGATGATGTCGTGGGCAACACGCTGAATGTCCTCGGCTGTCACAGCGTCGAATCCGGCCAGGACCTCGTCCGGCTCCCGCAGGCGATTCTCGAGCACCTCTCCACGGAGCCCGAACACGATCAGCCCCTTGGGATCCTCGAGCGAGAGCACCAGCCGGCCCTTCGCGTAGTTGCGGGCCTTCTCGAGCTCGTCTGCACCCACCGGCTCAGCGGCGATCCTGGCGAACTCCCCCGCGATCGTCGTGACGGCATCGTCGATCCGATTGATGTCGACGCCCGCCTGGGAGAAGAGCGTCCCCGCATCCGTGTATCCGTGATTGAAGCCGTAGACGTAGTACGCGAGACCGCGCCGCTCCCGAACCTCCGTGAAGAGGCGGGACGACATGCCCCCGCCGAGCACGGTCGCGAGCAGACCGAGGGCGTACCGATCGGGATGGTCGATCGGATAGCTGTGGACACCGAAGCGAAGGTGGGCCTGATCAGAGGCCTTCGTGTGAACCCTGACCTGCGGGCCCGATTGCGAGTACGCGACCGGAAGCGGGCCTGCACCCGATCCGTTCGGCACGTCTCCGAGCAGCTCTTCGAGCCGCCCGACGAGACCCTCGCCGATGTTCCCGCCGATCCCCGCGACCATTCGCGGCGCGCGGTACCACTCGTCGAGGTAGCCGAGGAACGTCTCGCGGGTCGCAGCCCTGACGGTCTCCTTCGTCCCGATGATGTCCCAGCCGAGCGGCTGGTCGCCGTAGAGAAGCTCGTCGTACACGGAGTCGACGTAATCGCGCGGTGTGTCGACGTACATGTTCATCTCTTCGATGATCACGCCCTTCTCCCGCTCGATCTCCTCGGCGTCGAACTTCGAGTGGCGCAGCATGTCGATCAGGACGTCGAGCGCGACGTCCCGATGCTCGGCCGCGCACTTCACGTAGTAGCCCGTGTACTCCTTGCCCGTGAACGCGTTGAACTCACCGCCGATCGCATCGATCTCCCCCGCGATCTGGCGCGCCGTCGGACGGCGCTCCGTTCCTTTGAAGAACATGTGCTCGGCGAAATGAGCGATGCCGTTCGTCTCGTGAGTCTCGTAGCGAGACCCAGCCGCCAGCATGACGAAGCACGCCACGGACTTCGCGTGAGGCATCGGCGCGGTGACGACCCGAAGGCCGTTCCCGAGGACTGTCTTCTCGAACGCGGGCATCCAGAGAACGATACCCAAGGCCTTCGCGACTACGAACTCGAATCACGATGACGCTTCGTTGCCGGGGCGTGATGGGCGGGTGCGATGCAAGGACGCAGGGAGCCTCAATGCGAGACGTATTGGGGCGACCGAGGACGCCGCAGCGCGCCCGCACAGCGCGTCACGGCGGCACAAGGCTTCGTTGTGATTCGAGTTCTAAAGCGTGGAGAGTTCCGAGATCACCCTGTCGACCTCGCCCGCCGTGTTGTAGTGGACGAATCCGATCCTCACGGCGCCGTCCCGGAGGCCGAGCGCCTCGATCACCTCGACCGCGTAGTAGTTCCCGGGCCAGACGGCGATGCCTCGCTCCCCGAGCCGCGCGGCGACATCCCCGGGCCTCAGCGACGGGTGATTCAGTGCGAACGTGGGCGTTCGACCCGCCATGGTCGGGAGGCCGTAGAGCGTGTACCGCTCGGGCAGACCCTCGAGGAAGCGACTCCCGAGCTCTCGCTCGTGGGCGGCGATCGCGTCCCAGCCGATCGACCGAACGTACTCGACCGCGGCGACGAAACCGGCGAGCGCCTCGTGCGACTGCGTCCCTGTCTCGAAGCGGTGTCCGACAGGCTCGTCTGCTGCCGGGCGCACCTTGTAGGGTCGCCAGCCCTCGAGCATCTCGCGACGTCCGTAGAAGAGCCCGAGGTGAGGTCCGAAGAACTTGTAGGGCGAGCAGAGCAGGATGTCGACGCCAAGCGACTCGACGTCGATCGGGCCGTGCGGTGCGTAATGGACGGCATCGGCCCAGGCGAGCGCGCCGGCTGCATGTGCGATCTCGACAATGCGCCGCGCGTCGGTGATCGTCCCGACAGCATTGGACGCCATCGTGAACGCGACGACACGTGTCCTCTCGCTGACGAGCGCTTCGAGCTCGTCCATGTCGAGCACGCAGCTCTCGGGGTCGAACCCCACCTTCTTGACGACCAGATCACGGTCCTGCGCGAGCTCGAGCCATGGCGCTACGTTGCCGTCATGGTCGAGCTTGGTCACGACGATCTCGTCGCCGGGGAGGAGCTCTCGACCCAAGGTGCGCGTAAGAGCGAAGTTCAGCGTCGTCATGTTCGAGCCGAATCCGACCTCCTCGGGAGAGCACCCGAGGAACGCTGCGGCGGAGATGTGCGCCTGCGCGACAACGAGGTCACTCCTCCTGCTCGTCTTGAACGGCCCTCCCAGATTCGCGTTCGACTCGCGAAGGTAATCGCTCATCGCCTCGATCACCTCGTCGGGCATCTGCGTCCCACCCGGTGCGTCGAGCAGGGTAAGCGGCCGACGAAGCGCCGAGTAGCGCGACCGGACGGAGCCAACATCGAACGCGACCTGGTTCACCTCTCGCTGACGCTACTCGATCCGTCCTACGGCATGCTTGCTCGATGACCTCTGCCGTCCCGGACGTCCTCGCGGCCCGCATCCGGGCGGTCTTCTGCGGCATCAACCCTGGGCGCCGCTCGGCCGCCGCCGGCGCGCACTTCGCGAACCCGCGAAACGACTTCTGGCGGCTCCTCTCGGACTCGGGACTGACGCCGAGGCAGCTGAATCCGACCGAGCAGGCCTCCCTCATCGACTACGGCTTCGGGCTCACGAACGCCGCGGGCCGAACCACCTCTGGGAGCACCGACCTGCGGCAGAGCGACTTCGCCGGGTCGGCAGCACGGCTCGAGCGCATGGCGGTGGAGTTCGACCTCGCCGCGATCGCGTTCGTCGGAAAGGCCGCCTACCAGGGGCCGTTCCGGGAGCGTCCGGAACTCGGCCTCCAATCGCGGAGACTCGCTGGGGCGTCGCTGTTCGTCCTGCCGTCGACCTCGCCTGCCAACGCCGCTGTGCGGTACGAGGAGCGGCTCCGCTGGTTCACGTCCTTTCGCGAGCTCGTTGACAAGTTAACGGCGTTACCTTAGAGTTAGGTAACGTCGTTCACGAAGGTCCTTCCGAGGTCCTCGGGTACGGCATTCACGACCGGGGAGGGTCAGCATGAGCGAGAGCAGAGCAGACGAGATCGCGGTCGCCGCCCGGGAGCTGCTGGAGGAGGAGGGCCCCGATGCGCTCACAATGCGCCGGCTAGCCGCCCGTTTGGGCGTGCGCGCTCCTTCGCTCTACAAGCACGTCTCGGGCAAGAGGAGCCTCGAGGCGGCCGTCATCGCGTCCGGTCTCGACGAGCTCGGCGATGCGCTGAGCAAGGCCGCGCGAGAGGGAGGCGACCCGCTTGCGGCCATCGCCGACGAGTACAGGCGCTTTGCGGTGGGGCACCCGCATCTCTATCGGCTCATGACCGAGCGCCCGCTCCCGCGCGACCTACTTCCGCCGGGGATCGAAGCACACGCTGCAGCTCCGCTGATCGGGGTCGTTGGCACTGTCGATCGTGCGCGGGCAGTCTGGGCATTCGCTCACGGGATGAGCAGCCTCGAGCTGGTCGGGAGGTTCCCGGCGGACGCCGACCTCGAGGCCGCATGGCGCGAGGGTCTCGCCGCGTTCGGAGGCGCCCCGTCCCCCCGCCCCGCGATCGTGCGCTCCTGGAAGGGCCCGGACTGAGCCGCCGGCAAACTGTGACTGATCCGTCACGGAGAATCCACAGACCGAAGCCAGGGCAACGTCCAAGTGGACACTTCAACGCCTGCAACGAGACGAGATTCGTGGAGCAGCAGAACAAACCGCGCAGATGTGTAACGCAATGCGTCAGCTCTGTGACAATTCTGCAACGAACCCGGCGCCCTCCGAAAGGGGTCTGGCCCCTGGTTCGTAGGCCGATGCAGCGAACGGCCCTCGGAACGGCTCGCTACGCCCGCCAGTGATTTGTGATCGGAAGCCTGCGATCGCGACCGAATGCCTTAGGCCGGAGCTTCACCCCGGGCGGCGCCTGCCGGCGCTTGTACTCGGCGCGGTCGATCAGCCCGAGCGCACGCTCGACCGTCTCGCGATCGAATCCGTCCCGCAGGAGCTCTTCCCGCGAGCGATCGAGCTCGACGTAGGCCTCGAGAACGACATCGAGCTTCTCGTAGGGCGGTAGCGAGTCCTCGTCTCGCTGATCCGCTCGCAACTCGGCGCTGGGCGCCCGCTCGATCGTCGAGAACGGAATGACCTCGCGCACTGCATGCTCGTTGAGATACCGAGCAAGTCTGAAGACGTCCGTCTTGTACACGTCCTTCAGGAGCGCAAACCCGCCGGCCATATCGCCGTAGAGCGTCGCGTAGCCGACCGAGTACTCGCTCTTGTTGCCGGTGGCGACGAGGAGCCACCCGAACTTGTTCGACAGCGCCATGAGCAGGACCCCTCGGGCCCGAGCCTGGACGTTCTCCTCGGCGAGCCCCGGCTCGGTGCCGTCGAACACGTCTCCGAGCGCGCTGCCAAATGCCTCGACGATGGGCTCGATGGGAATCTCGAGAAACGGCGTACCGAGACTCTCGGCAATCTGGCGCGCGTCGTCTCGCGTCTCCGAGGACGAGTACCGCGACGGCATCGAGACGAGGTGAACACGCGCCGGGCCGAGCGCCTCAGCGGCGAGCGCCGCTGTGACCGCCGAGTCGATCCCACCGGAAACGCCGAGAACGACGTCGCTGAACCCGTTCTTGGTGACATAGTCGTAGAGCCCCAGCTCGAGGGCTCTGCGAATCTCCTCGAGCTCGGAGAGGCTCGGCTCGAGCTGCGATCGTCGGGGGTGGGGCTGAACCGGCTCGGGCGACGTCTTGAAGTTCGACGCCGGCACGGCCGCCGCCGCTCCGAGATCGACGACCTCGGGATCGGGTAACGCCGTTCGCTCTCGAGCGAGCGCGCGGCGGCGCGCGTCGCGGAGCCGGTGGCCGACAGCCGTTGCTGGATCGACGTCGACGACAAGCAACGCCTCCTCGAAGGCCGGCGCCCGCGCAACGATCTCACCCTCCTGGTCGATGACGAGGGAGTGGCCGTCGAAGACGAGCTCGTCCTGACCACCGACGGCGTTGACGAAGGCGATCCAGCAGACGTTGTCACGCGCGCGAACCGAGAGCATCTCCTCGCGCTCACGCCCCTTCCCGATGTGGACCGGGGAGGCGGAGATGTTCGCCACGACGTGGGCA
>JBBQXH010000127.1:0-7149 GCA_038209835.1 Gaiellales bacterium
GAAGCGGCGTCAGCGTGACGCGGCTCTCTCGGGAGGGCGAGCGCTACGTCGTTGCGGCGGGAGACGATCGGTTCGAGGCCGACAACGTCGTCGTCGCGTCAGGCGTCTATCGCATCCCGATTGTCCCTGACTTCGCCCCCGAGCTCGACCCTCGGATCGTCCAGATGCATTCCACTGAGTACCGCGATCCGTCCCAGCTTCGTGAGGGCGGTGTTCTCGTCGTCGGCGCAGGGAACTCGGGAGCCGACATCTCACTCGAGGCATCCAAGTCTCATCAGACCTGTCTTGCGGGACGCGATAAGGGTCAGATCCCGTTCCGCATCGAGAAGGCGCGTACCCGGCTGCTCTTTCCTGTTCTCTGGTTCGTCGCCTCTCACGTGCTCACCGTGAAGACGCCGATAGGTCGGAAGATACGGCCGCACGTCCTCGCAAACGGAGCGCCGCTCATCCGAGTCAAGTCAGAGGATCTCGCAGCCGCCGGCGTCGAGCGTGTCGCGAAGGTGGTGGCAGTTCGAGACGGCTTGCCCGAGCTCGAGGACGGACGCGTCATGGACGTGTCGAATGTAATCTGGTGCACCGGATTCCGACAGGACTTGGGCTGGATCGACCTCCCGGCCTTTGGTGAAGACGGAGAGCCCGTGCAGAATCGCGGTGTCGTAGCCTCCGAGCCGGGGCTGTACCTCCTCGGCATGGACTGCCTGTTCTCATTCACCTCGGAGAACGTCGGGGGCGTGGGTGCGGATGCGGCGCATATCGCGAAGCACATCAGCCGCGGGCGTTAGGAGACTCTCCGGAGATCAGGGGCCACATCCATACGTATGCTATACTCATAGTATGAGTACGCGTCTCCAGGTAGTCCTCGACGAGCGCGAATTGGAGAACATCCGCGAGAGTGCCCGCGCGGCTGGACTGACGGTCTCGGAGTGGGTCCGGCAGTCACTTCGCGAGGCACGGACGGCGTCTGCGGCCGGAGACCCGGCTCGCAAGCTGGCGGTGATCCGCCAGGGAGCTCGGAACGACTTTCCAACCGCGGACATCGACGAGATGCTGGCTGACATCGAGTCCGGGTATCGCGAGTCTCAGCGCGTGTGATCCTCGTCGACTCCAACATCCCGATGTACTTGGTCGGGGCAACCCATCCGAACAAGACGCGCGCGCAGTTGCTGCTCGAGACGGCGGTCGCGGAAGGCGAGCGGCTCGTCACGGACGCCGAGGTGCTTCAGGAGATTCTCCATCGCTATTCGGCGATCGGTCGACCGGATGCCATCCAGCCGGCGTTCGACATCCTGCTTGGCGTGGTCGACGACGTGTTCGCGATCGAGCGGGACGACGTCGAGCGAGCAAAGGGCGTGCTTCTCGGGAGCCGTGAGCTCTCGGCGAGAGATGCCGTGCATGTCGCCGTGATGCTGCGCCACGACGTGCGTCGGGTGATGAGCTTCGACGCCGATTTCGACGGGCATCCAGGAGTAACCAGAGTCGCGTAGCACAGCGCGAACCGCGGTAGCCTTCCGGCGGTGACGGCGGGAACCGAACGCGAGATCGAGACCGAGGTCGACGAGCAGGTCGAGGACGTGCTCGAGGACGAGCGCAAGACGAGCTACCTCGAGCTCTTCTTCGACCTCGTCTTCGTCTTCGCGATCACGCAGGTCGCTTCGCTCATCCTGAGCGACACGAGCGCGGCCGGGTTCGCGCGCTCGGTTCTCATCCTGACGCTCATCTGGTGGGGGTGGTCCGGATTCGCGTGGATGACAAACGCCATCGACATCGACGACGTGCTCACCCGGTGGTCGATGCTGCTCGCGATGCCGCGACCTTCTTCATGGCCTTCGCCGTGCCGGCGGCGTACGGCGACGATGGTGCGTGGTTCGGCACCGCGTACTTCGCGGTGTCAGTGCTGAACGTCTTCCTCTATATGCGGGGGGCGCGCTTCGACCCGGAGTTGCGGAGCTCGGTCGCCCGCCTCGGCATGTTCTTCCTCATCGGCCCGTCCCTGGTTCTCATCGGCGGCTTCCTCGGCGATCCCTGGCGGGTTGGGCTGTGGATAGCCGGGGTGGTCGTGACTCTGCTCGGAGCGCTCGACGCAGGCGGTCGGGTCTGGCGGGTGTCGGCCGCACATTTCGCCGAACGGCACGCGCTCTTCGTGATCATCGCGCTCGGTGAGTCGATCGTCGCGATCGGAACCGGCGCGCTCGGCGACGAGCGGACCGTGAGCCTCGCTGCTGCGATCCTCGTCGCGTTCGCGGGTGTGGCGACGCTGTGGTGGGCGTACTTCGACTTCATCGCCGGGGCGGTCGAGCGTGCCTTGCGCAAGGCGACCGATCCGCGCATCCGCGGGCGAATCGCCCGAGACGTTTTCACGTTCGGCCACTTCCCGATGATCCTCGGGATCGTCTTTTTCGCCGTCGCTGCGAAGAAGGCCGTGGCCCATGGGGACGAGCCGATGAGCGCGGCGGGGCGGTTCGCGCTCGGGGTGGGCCTCACCGTGTACCTGCTCGCTTTCGTCGCCGGCCGCTACCGGGTGACGCGGACGATCGCCTGGGAGCGCGCCACGGCTGCTGGTGCGATCGCTCTTCTCGCCTGGCTCGTCGATGACGTCCACGCCACGGTCTTGATCGCACTCACGGTCGGGGTGTTGGCCGTGGCTCTCGCGGTCGAGGCGCGGCGGCTGCGCGAGGTGCGCCTACACATTCGCTCCGACTCCGGGTAGTGGAGCACTAATCAGAGGCCTTCGGGTGCGACGAGGTCGGCGTACTCGGGATGTCGTCCTATGAAGGCAGAGACGAACGAGCAGGACGGCTCGACCAAGAGACCGCGAGCACGGATGTCGTCGAGCGCGCCCGCGACGAGACGGCTCCCGAGGCCCCGCCGCTCGAGCGCGGAATCGACCTCGGTGTGGATGAGCGTGAGAACGCCCGAGCGCATCGCGTACACGATGAATCCCGCGAGCGTGTCTCCGACGAAGAGCTCGTAGCGGAGTCGAGCCGGATCGTTGGCTACCCGAAGTTCGTCAGCCGTCATCTCCTCCAGCGTAACCCCGATGCCGGTTGCGGCCATCCTCAGGAACCGCGTAGGGTGACGGCGTGAGTCGGCGGCTCTTCAAGGACGACGCCTTCGACTTCAACGCGAAGATCGTGCTCGGAGGCGTGTACCGCGGTGCCGGCGACGTTGGCGAGGCGCTATCGACGATCGACCGCATCCACGACGGAGACTCTGAGAGCTGGCATTGGGAGTGGCTGAAGTCCGGCGAACGGGTGCTCGCGGTCGCCGAGGAGTGCGAGGCCGCGGGGCACCCCGTCAGCGCTCGGGAGGGTTACTTACGCGCGTCGGCGTTTCTCTACACGTCGACGCGCTCGCTCGACGGGACGAAGGATCCGTCGCGCCGCCACGAGGTGTGGCGGGCGCATCGCAGAGCGTGGGACGATTCTGCGAGCTCAGCGACCCGCCGATCGAGCGGATCTCGATTCCCTATGAGGGGACGGAGCTCGTCGGCTAGTCTTTCGCCCCACTTGTTCGGACGGCCCGCTGCCAACCGTCATTCTGAACAACGGTAGCGACGGTCCCGTGCACTCGATGTGGGTCGCCGGTGGCGCTGCGGCGGTAGCGCGCGGCTACCTCGCTGTCACCTCGACGGTCCTGGGCAGGGCTACGCGCTCCACGAGCAGGGGCTCACTTCCGCCCCGACCGGGAGGCTGTGCTCACGCCCGTCGTCGATTCCTTGCTCGCGCTGCCCGAGGTCGATTCGGCGCGAATCGGGGCCATCGGGATCAGCCAGGCCGGCTACTGGGTGCCGCGAGCCGTGGCTTTCGAGAAGCGCATCGCGGCGGCAGTCGCCGACCCCGGCGTCATGGACGTGTCGACGTCCTGGTTCGACGCGCCGCCGTCAAAGCTGCGCAAGGCTGTCGACGAGGGCAAGCGGGAGGCCTTTGACCGCGACATGAACCTGGGGCTGCACTTCCAGCGCGGTGCCCGTCACACGCTCGCATTCCGGATGCGCCCCTACGGCACGGACGACTACTACGAGGTGTTCAAGGCCGTCCGCGAGTACCACCTGCGCGACGTCGTCGCCCAGATTGAGTGTCCGTTGCTCGTCACCGATCCAGAGGGCGAGCAGTTCTGGCCGGGCCAGTCGCAGGAGCTCTACGACGCGCTCCAGTGTCCGAAGGAGATCGTTCGGTTCACGGTCGAGGAGGGCGCCGACCTCCACTGTGAGCCGATGGCGATGAGCCTCCGCGACCAGCGGATCTTCGACTGGCTCGACGACGTGCTCGATCGATCTGAACCCAACGCGTAAGGAGGAACGAATGCCAACTCGAATCCTCACCGCCGGCCTGGCCCTAGCCGTGGCTTTGACCCTGCTCACAGCGACCAGCGCGTCGGCGGCCCCGGCCAGGGGCGGCCGCCCGATCAACGTCAACATCGTCAATCCGTTCCCGGACGGGAGCCTCAAGCCGCGGCTTCGTGTCGTCCGGTCGGCCCGTGGTTCCTGTTTCACCGGTTCTGTCGCGGATCCGAGCCGGCCCGACGCATGGCGCTGCACGGCGGGGAACTTGATCCTCGACCCCTGCATCGGGACCGGGCGCAAGCTCGCGTGCTTCTTTGCCCCGTGGGACAACCGGATCGTTCTGCTTCACCTGACGCGGAGACTGCCGCTCGCCCAGGGCAACAAAGACCAGAGCCCGGAAGGGAACCCCTGGGGCGTCGAGCTGGCCTCGCACGAGCGCTGCACCGTCGAAACTGGCGCTGAAGGGATCGTCGGCGGAAAGCCGATCACCTACAACTGCGTCCATCGCGGGGTGATCCTCGGGCAGATCGACCAACGCCATCCGATCTGGCGGGCGTGGTTCAAGCGCGAGGTCGACTCGCCGCGTCTCGTCCGCGTGAACGTGAGGATCGCCTGGTACTAGAGCTTCAGCCGAGTAGGGCGGCGGCGACTCGCCGGTACTGCTCCGAGGGACGACCCGCTTACGGCTCCGGCCGGCGTTCCCAGGGCCAGCGGCCTTCGGTCTCGAGCGTGAGCGTGAAGCTGAGGAACGTCCTGACGAGCACGATCAGGGCAAGCACGCCGATGCTCTGAAACGTCGGGGTCACGGCAATCGTCCTGATGATGTCAGCCGCGATGAGGATCTCGAGTCCGAGGAGGATCGCTCGCCCGATCCCCCGCCGGTACCGCGCGTACCCGTCAGTGTTCCAGGAGCGGCGGATTCCGAGCTCGACGGTGGTGTACACGATGCCGCCGATGATGATGACGACCCCGACGACGTCGATGGCCCTGCCGATGTCTTCCATGACCTCGGTAAAGCTCATGCCGCTTCACGCCTCACTGAGCGGGACCAGAGGTGTGCCCCACCCCGCCGATGTTGCCTTACGCCCGAAGAACCTGGCAAGCCAGGTGGGTGCCCTGCCGGACTGCGCCAACGACGACTGCCGGACGCAGGCTCCCATTTCGGTTTGTGTTGGTTCAAAATGTGCGTAAGGCCACGCACGGGGTCGAGCACCCTCTCACCCTACCCATCCGGATCGAGCGGCCGCAGAGATAGAGGCTTGATGTGGAATGACCGCACGTCTGGATGAGGGCCTGCACTCGGCCGACCACGCGGCTTGGTGCAGGCGGCTCCCCAGACGCACGCCCATTTCACATCAAGCCTCTCGAGCAGCTTAGTCGCCCTTGTTGTAGTCCCAGGTGAGCCAGTTGCGGGGCGTGATGGTGACGATCGTCCGGCCCTCGGCCATGATGGGCTCGGTGTACGCCTCGGCGTCCGCGCCGCCGAGCGCCTTCTCGAGCACCCTGAACGTGATCTCGCGAATCAGCTCGTCGTCGCGCGAGAGCTCGGCGGTGCCACGCGCCATGATGGCCCAGGCGCCAGCCGCGAGTCCCTGCTCGAGGCGAGGATCCTGGTCGACGAGGATCGAGACGCGGGGATCCGCCTGAAGGTTCTTCAGATGGATGCGTCCGGCGCCGAGCGTCAGTCGGAACAGCTCGCCGTCCCAGTCGAACCAGATGGGCGTCAGGTGGATCATGCCGTCCTCGCGGTACGTCGCGAGCCGGGCGAGCGCGGTGCTCCCGAGGCGCTCCTCGATCTCCTCTTTCGAGAGCGCGTTCTCGGGCGTTGCGGTCGACTTCGAGCTCATGGGCCCTCCAGGGTCGGGTGGGCGCAGTCTACGACCCGACCCAGGCGTTCGTGAACGCCGCGCCCGGAACGCTGCACGCACACCATGACCCTCCGGGGCCGCATGCGGCGGCGGGATCTCCCTGACGTAGGGCGGCGTCGATCGACTTCGCCATCCGGGTGAGGATCTCACCGCTTTGCCGCACGAAGGCCGTCTCCCCAAGCCCGTCCGGCCGCAGTGGCGCCCAGGCGAACCCGAACCCTCCTGCATCGGCGCCTCTCGTCTCTTGGAACGAGCGGATCGCCCCGATCTGGGCTGCGACGAATCGCCCCATCTGCTCGGCCGGGATGGCCGTGAAGCCGAAGGCCGTCGTCCACGACCATGCGGCGTTCGCGAGCGGGGTGTCCGTGCGGTGCAGGAACGAACGCGCTGTTGAGGCGCTGTCCGCCGAAGCCGCGGCGATTGCGAGAGGATGCTGGAGGTAGTCGTTGAGGCGCGTTGACCGCTCCTCCGCCGTCGCGCCGCCCACGCAGCAGCTCTTCGCGTCTGCGAAGACCTCCTGGGACCAGAAACGGACGGAGCGGCTCATCTCCTGCCAGAACGGCTCGATCTCGAGGAAGCGTTTGAGCTGCTCCGCGTACGAACCGACATCCGACGTCGCCTGCTCCGGCGTGACCGCGTAGACGAGCCCCTGTACCGGCGAGCCACCGGGCCCGGTCGCGAGCCCGCGCACGAGCTCGCGCATGTTCGCCTGAACCTGGGCGTCGCTCAGGATTTCGAGCGGGAACTCGTTGACGGCCCAGGTGTCGCCTCTAGCAGGGTCATAGCCCGCGGTGGCCATTCGCCGGCGGGCCTCGACACCCGCGTCGAACCACGTCTTCCCAGGGTTCGACCCAAGCCATTCCTGCCACGCGGTAACGCGGATCTCGGCCATCGCGTGGAAGTTGGAGCCGATCTTTCGCAGGCGGGCGACCTGATCCGGGTTCGGCACCGTGTACGTTCCGTTCCCACCGGTCGTCGGCGGGATCGAGATGAAGTAGT
>JBBQXH010000128.1:0-7146 GCA_038209835.1 Gaiellales bacterium
GGAAGGGCCGCCTCCTCGGCGAGCTCGTCTGCGACCGCGACACGCCGTTCACCGACGACGAGAGAACGCTCCTCGTATCGATTGCCCACCACGCTGCCGTCGCACTCGAGCACAGCAGGGCCGTCATGCGGGGTGTGCTCGCCCAGGAGATCCATCACCGCGTGAAGAACAATCTCCAGACCGTGGCGTCGATGCTGCGTCTCCAGGCGCGCTCGACTGGCGTCGATCCCAAGCGAGCGCTCGAGGACTCGGTGACACGGATCCTCGCAATCGCTGCCGTCCACGAGGTGCTGACCGAGCGGCAGGAGGACGACGTCGATCTCGGGGAGCTGATCGAGCGTCTCCGCCGGATGATCGTCCAGGGAGTCGGAGTGGGGAAGGAGGTCGAGGCGACCGTCCAGCCGGTCTCTCTCGCAGGCGACCGGGCCACGGCGCTCGCCCTCGTCTTCAGCGAGCTTTTGCAGAACGCGCTCGAGCACGGCGGCGATCACGTCCTGATCGAGCTGACACGCAAGAACGGCGAGGTGCTTCTCGCGGTCACTGACGACGGCGCCGGGGTCGCCGGTGCGAAGCAGGGGACGGGCCTCTCGATCGTGCAGGCCCTGGTGCGCGACGAGCTCAACGGAACGCTCGACCTCGGCGGCGACACGGGTCTGCGCGCGGTGGTCGCGTTCCCGGCATGAGATGTCCCGTGTCAACCCATAACCTTCGCGCGTTCCTCGGGTGTCGCTGCGGGTGCGGGGCCGGAGGGCACAGTGTGGGTAACACGGGACCGGAAGGCCCCGTGCCCGCAGCGGCGCCAGGCGTCGGCGGAGCCGGGCTCCGCCCGGCGGGAGCCGTCGCCGGCGAGGGACACGCGTGAAGATCCTGGTCGCGGAGGACGAGACGATCATCCGGCTCGACCTCAAGGAGATCATCGAGCGCGCCGGCTTCGAGGTGTGTGCCGAGGCCCGGGATGGAGAGGAGGCCGTCGAGCTCGCGCGCAGCGCCGTGCCTGACCTCGCGATCCTCGACGTCAAGATGCCGAAGCTCGACGGCATCGAAGCCGCACGGCGTATTCTCGACGAGCGCCCGATTCCGATCGTGATGTTGACTGCGTACAGTCAGGAAGACTTGGTGGCCCGTGCAGTCGAGGTGGGCGTGTTCGGCTACCTCGTCAAGCCGTTCCGCGAGGCCGACCTTCTCCCCGCGATCCGCGCCGCTCGCGCCCGCCATGACGAGCTCGCCGCGCTTCGCGAAGAGGCGGATTCGCTCGCCGAAGCGCTCGCGACTCGAAAGCTGGTCGAGCGCGCGAAGGGTCTCTTGATGGAGCGCGAGAGTCTCACCGAGCAGGAAGCCTTCGCACGGCTGCGGCGAGCGAGCCAGATCTCGGGCCGGCCGATGCGCGTCGTCGCCGAGGCGCTCATCGCGACGTTCGAGGAATCAACCATCTGATGGACGAGACGCGGCTGGCTCTTCTCGTCGGACGGACCGTCGAGTCGCTCCGGGAGTTGATCGAGGAGCTCGAGGTCACGAACGACGAGTGGCACGCGGCACTCGACTTCCTGACCGAGGTCGGGAAGCACGACGAGTTCATCCTGCTCTCCGACATCAACGGACTCTCGGTCCTAGTCGACGAGGTGACACACAGCGTCGACGCCGGCGGCACGCAGTCGAACGTGCTCGGGCCGTTCTGGGCGCCGGACGCTCCGCTCATGGACAGCCCGGCGCGGATCTGCCGCGGACGAGCCAGGAGGGCCACTGATCCTGACCGGAGCTGTACGAGGCGTTCGCGGTGAGCCGGTGCCCGGCGCGATCGTCGATATCTGGCAGACGGCTGCCAACCGCCTCTACGAGAACGAGGATCCCGATCAACCCGAGATGAACCTACGGGGCCGCGTACGCGTGACCGGCGACGGATCGTACGAGGTCCGGACGGTTCGCCCCGTGCCCTACGAGATCCCGACGGGCGGCCCGGTCGGCAGTTTCCTGGCCGCGTTCGGCCGTCACGCCTGGAGACCCGCGCACATCCATTTCCGTGTCGATGCGCCCGGCTATCAGCCGCTCACGACGATGGCCTATGTCGAGGGCGACCCCTGGCTCGCCGACGACACGATCGGATCGGTGAAAGACGCGCTCGTCGTTCGCCTCGGCGAAGACGCTGCCGGGATCCTCCGGACGACCTTCGACCTGACTCTCGTCTCCGACTCGGAGGAGGTATCCACAACCATAGGTAATCGTCTATGAGTTAACCCTGTATTCCACTTCCCTTCACAGAGTGTTGCGCTTACAGTCTGCGTCACGATGTTTGAAGCAGGGTTCGCGTCCGGCAGGGGCAGGTGGTCTCGTTCGTCGTCTGCGCGGAGGGGTTGACCTGATGCCGCGCCCGATCATGCTCGGCATCGTCGGAGACTCGGGCTCCGGTAAGACGACCGTGACACGCGGTCTCGTTCGTGTTCTGGGCGAGGACAAGGTCACCCATTTCTGCACCGACGACTACCACCGTTTCGATAGGAAGCAGCGCGCGGAGCGCGGGATCACGCCGCTCCATCCCGACTGCAACTACCTGGACGTGCTCGAGCAGCACCTCGGTCACCTCCGGGTGAGCGACGCGATCCTGAAGCCGACCTACAGGCACACGGACGGCACATTCGGCCCTCCGGCCTACCTCGACCCGGCCCGGTTCGTCGTCACCGAAGGATTGCTCGCGTTCCACAACCCGAGCCTCTGTCGCATGTTCGACGTTCGGGTCTAACTCGATCCGCCGGAGACGTTGCGGCGCCACTGGAAGGTACAGCGGGACTGCTCGCGGCGCGGCTACACCACCGATGAGGTGCTCGCCGAGCTCGACAGACGCGAGCCAGACTCGGCCGCGTGTATCCGTCCGCAGCGCCGGAACGCGGACATGGTCGTGTCGTTCAGGCCGGGCGAGCGGGAAGATCAGGAGCATCTCGATGCCGTTCTCACACTGCGCGAGACGCTGCCCCACCCGGACCTCTCGGACGTCATCTCGGAGGGCGCCGATGGTCTCGAGCTGGTCGAGCGAGAGGGTGAGATTGAGCTACGGATACCCGGGTCGATCGATTCCGAGCGCGCGCACCAGATCGGCGAGGTCATCTGGGAGCGCCTGCACTTCGCCAGCCACCTGCGGGAACAGCGACTAGGGGAGTTCCGAAGCACCGAGCTTCACCGCTCCGACGCGCTCGCTCTCGTCCAGCTCCTGATCCTGTACCACCTCGTCACCGCGCGAGCCGTCGTCGCGCTCGGGGGAAGAGCGCTCGGGCCGAGGAGGGGCCGCTCGACGTGCCCGAGGACGTTCCGTTCGCCGCAGTGGAGTGACCAGATCGACACGGCTTCTGAACGATCTCGACACACCCCATCGAGCCGATCGCGGTGAAGCTTGGCGAGTGGCCGACGAGTACGACCTCCTCGTTATCGGCTCCGGCCCCGCCGGGCAGAAGGCGGCGATCCAGGCCGCGAAGCTTCGGAAGCACGTCGCGGTGATCGAGCGTGGCGAAGGCGTCGGCGGTGTGTGCGTGAACACCGGCACGATTCCCTCGAAGACGATACGGGAGGCCGTCCTGTACCTGACTGGTCTCAATCAGCGCGGGATCTACGGTCAGGGGTACCGGCTGCGCGAGCAGATCGAGGCCAGCGATATCCGCGAACGCATGCGTCAGGTCGTCGAACGGGAGCGAAGCGTGGTTCGCGATCAGCTGCTGCGCAACCACGTGCACCTGATCAGCGGCGTCGCTCGTTTCGTCGATCCACGGACGGTGGTGGTCGAGGACGGGACAGGCGGTGAGCGACGACTCTCGGCGGCGACGTTCGTGATCGGGACGGGATCCGTTCCGGCGAAGGTGCCGGACGTCGAGTTCAACGACCTCACCGTCTTCGATTCGGACACGATCTTGCGGCTCGAGCGGATCCCCGACTCGCTGGTCATCGTCGGCGCGGGGGTCATCGGGCTCGAGTACGCATCGATGTTCGCCGCTCTCGGGACTCGCGTGACGGTCGTCGACGCGCGAACGACGCTCCTCGACTTCTGCGACCCCGAGATCGTCGAGGCCCTGCGCTATCACCTGCGAGACCTGAACGTGATCTTCCGCTTCGGTGAGACCGTGACCAGGGTCTCCGACCTCGGGAGCGGCACCGTCACGCAGCTCGCGAGCGGCAAGCAGATCGCCGCCGATGCGGTCTTCTACTCGGCCGGGAGAGTCGGAGCGACCGCGGGCCTCGGCCTCGAAGATATCGGCGTCCAAACCGGCGAACGAGGGCGAGTCCTCGTGGACGAATACTATCGCACCTCATCTCCGGGGATCTACGCGGCCGGCGACGTCATCGGCTTCCCGACGCTCGCCTCGACGTCGGCCGAACAGGGGCGGCTCGCTGCCTGCCATGCGTTCGGGATCGAGGCTCACCCGATGCGCGAGCTGCTTCCGTTCGGGGTGTACTCGATCCCGGAAATCGGGTTCGTCGGGAAGACCGAGCCCGAGCTGACCGAGTCGAGCGTTCCGTACGAGGTAGGCATCGCCCACTACCGCGAGCTCGCTCGTGGCCACATCAACGGCGACGAGCACGGGGCTGCTCAAGCTGCTCGTCAGCTCGGAGGATCGGACGCTCCTCGGCGTCCATGCCTTCGGTACCCAGGCGACCGAGGTCGTCCACATTGGACAGGCGGTAATGGGGCTTGGCGGCACGGTCGATTTTCTCGTCGATACGGTCTTCAACTACCCGACGCTCGCCGAGGCGTACAAGGTCGCCGCGCTCGACGCCTCGAACAAGCTGAGAGCCGTCGTCGCGATGGCGTCCGTGTAGGTAGAGGCTTGATGTGAAAATGACCGCACGCCTGGATGAGGGCCTGCACACTGCCGATCGCGGCCGCCTCGGTCGGCACCAAGGCAACCAGCCTTGCCACCGACCGAGTCAACCACGCGCCTTGGTGCAGGCGGCTCCCCAGACGCACGCCCATCTCACATCAAGCCTCTGGGCCGCCGGTATGGTTCTGGCATGAGCGCCGATCTCGAAAGGCTTTCGATCGACACGATCCGGGTGCTCTCCATGGACGCCGTTCAGAAGGCGAACGCCGGCCATCCGGGAACCGCGATGGCGCTCGCGCCCGTCGCGTACACGATCTACCGAGAGTTTCTGCGGGCGAACCCCGCAGTGACGGACTGGCCGGATCGCGACAGGTTCGTGCTCTCGGCTGGCCATGCCTGCATCCTCCAGTACACGACGCTTCACCTGACCGGCTACGACCTGCCGATGTCAGAGCTGCAGCGCTTCCGGCAGTGGGAATCGCGGACGCCGGGTCACCCCGAGCACTTCCTGACCCCAGGAATCGAGACAACGACGGGGCCCCTCGGACAGGGCATCGCGAACGCCGTCGGCATGGCGATGGCCGAGCGGTTCCTGGGTCAGCGTTACAACCGTCCCGGTCATACTGTCGTCGACCACCACGTCTACGGCATCTGCTCCGACGGCGACCTCATGGAGGGCGTCTCGGCCGAGGCGGCCTCCCTGGCGGGTTCTTTCGGGCTCGGGAAGCTCATCTTCATCTACGACGACAACCGGATCACGATCGACGGGACGACGGCGCTCTCGTTCGACTCCGAAGACAAGGCGATGCGTTTCGAGTCGTACGGCTGGCATGTCGAGCATGTTGCGGACGCGAACGACGTGGATGCGCTCCGCCGCTCCCTCTCCGCTGCCCGGGCCGAGGGCTCTCGCCCATCGCTGATCGTCGTCCGAAGCCACATCGCGTATCCGGCGCCTCACGCGCAGGACACGGCGAAGGCGCACGGGGCACCGCTCGGCGAAGCAGAGGTGAAGGCGACGAAGGAGGCACTCGGCTGGGATCGCGACGCGAGCTTCGTCGTTCCGGACGGCGTGTACGACCACATGAGCCTGACGGAGAAGGGCGCGGCTCTCGAGGGTGAGTGGCGCGGGCGCTTCGACGCCTGGCGCGCGGCGTTTCCCGATCTCGCCGAGGACTGGGACCGAGCGTACGCCGGCGAGCCGCTTGCCGGCTGGGAGGAGGCGCTTCCGCGGTTCGATCCCGCCGACAAGCCGAAGCTCGCGACACGCGCCGCAGGCGCCAAGGTGATGGAGGCGTTCAAGCCTTTCACTCCCACCATGGTGGGCGGCGCGGCCGATCTCGTCGAATCGACGAAAACGGCGTTCGACGGCGCAGGTGTCTTCTCACAGACCTATGCGGGGCGCAACATCCCGTTCGGCATCCGCGAGCACGCCATGGGTGCGATCGTCAACGGCCTCGCCGTTCACGGCGGCATCGTCAAGCCTTTCGGCTCGACCTTCCTCATCTTCAGCGACTACATGCGCGGCGCTGTTCGCCTCTCCGCGCTGATGAATCTTCCGGTGGTGTGGGTCTGGACGCACGACTCGATCGCGCTCGGGGAGGACGGCCCGACACATCAGCCGGTCGAGCACTACGCCGCGCTGCGCGCCATCCCGAACCTCTGGGTGATCCGGCCGGCCGACGCGAACGAGACTTCTGCGGCCTGGAAGGTCGCGCTGGCCCGTGAGGAGGGACCCGTCGCGATCCTGCTCACCCGCCAGGACGTGCCCGTGTTCGATCCGACCGAGGTCGCGGACGCCTCGGGGCTCGAACGCGGCGCCTATGTCCTGTGGGAAGGCGGGAACGGCAACGAGACCCCCGACATCGTCCTGCTCGCCACCGGCTCGGAGGTCGCGCTCGCGCTCGACGCCGCGAAGGTGCTCGTCGAGGACGGACGGAGCGTTCGCGTCGTCTCGATGCCCTGCTGGGAGCTCTTCGAGCTCCAGCCGGAGGAGTATCGGCGGAACGTACTCCCGCCCGAGGCCGATGCGCGTCTCGCGATCGAGGCCGGGGTGCCCTTCGGCTGGCACCGCTGGGTCGGCGACAACGGCGACGTGATGGGCGTGAATCGTTTCGGCGAGTCCGCACCGGGGCCGACGGTGCTCGAGAAGTTCGGCTTCACACCGGAGAATGTCGTCGCGCGGGCCGAGGCATTGCTCGAGCGCCGTCAGCGCGTTTTAGGGGCTTGATGTGAGATGACCGCACGCCTGGATGAGTGCCTGCACACGGCGGATCGCGGCCGCCTCGATCGGCACCAAGGCCACCAGCCTTGCCACCGATCGAGTCAACAACGCTCCTTGGTGCAGGCG
>JBBQXH010000129.1:0-7126 GCA_038209835.1 Gaiellales bacterium
TCATTCGCGACGCGTTCTCGGTCACCGATGGACGCTCCGTTCTGCTGATCACCCATCGGCCCGTGGGCCTCGAGCTCGCCGACGAGATCGTAAGCATCGTTCCTCACTAACCGGCGATCGTCGGCGAAGATGTGGCGCTCCCATGACGGGTCTTTATCTCGCCATCGCGATGGCTCTCGCGTTCTCCTTGACGAACGGCTTCCACGACGCGTCGAACGCGATTGCCACACTCGTCGCGACCCGTGGTGCGCGCCCACGCGACGCGATCATCCTCGCATCGATCTTCAACCTGGTCGGTGCGTTCGTGATCGGCACGGCGGTGGCCGACACGATCGCGGGGATCGTCACCGTGCCGGCGGATCAGGAGGTTGCGGTCATCGGAGCAGGACTGACGTCCGCCGTTGCCTGGAACCTCCTCACCTGGTCTCGCGGCCTGCCCTCGAGCTCCGGCCACGCACTTGTTGGTGGCCTCGTCGGCGCCGCGCTCCTCGACGGCGGCCTGGATGCGGTCAATTGGGGAGGGCTCGACGGCTGGCGCCCGGAGGGTGTCTTCGGCACGCTCATCATCCTGGCAATCTCCCCCGTGATCGGCCTCGCCGGTGGCTATCTGACGATTCGCCTCCTGCGACACGGACTACGCCGAGCGACCCGGCGAATCCGCGGTCCAGTCAGGGTGTCCGAATGGGCCATGTCCGCTGCGCTTTCGATGAGTCACGGTGCAAACGATGCGCAGAAGTCGATGGGCGTCATCGCAGCACTGTTGCTCGCCGAGGGACACCTCACGAGCCTGACAGTGCCGATCTGGGTGAAAGTCTCCTGCGGAGTCGTCCTGACCCTCGGAACCGCGCTTGGAGGCTGGCGGATCGTGAAGACCATCGGGCGGCGTATCTTCCACCTGCAGCCGGTCGACGGACTCGCGAGCCAGACGAGCTCGACCGCGGTGATTCTCGGCGCGTCGCTCATCGGAGGCCCCGTCTCGACGACCCAGGTCGTAGCCTCGTCGGTGGTCGGAATCGGGATCGGCCGCGGACGCTGGCATCACGTACGCTGGTCGCTCGTATCGCACATGGGTCTCGCCTGGATAACCACCATACCCGCGACCGTACTCCTCGCGGCGGCCTTTCTTCCGTTGTGGAGGTTCATCTCGTGAGGTGGCCTTCGAAGAAACCGGCGAGGTGGTTCCTGCCGGAGACGCCCGACGTCCTCGGGATGCTTCGCGACCAGGCTGGTGTGACCGCGAAGGGGATCGACGCGTTCGCCGAGTGGGCCGGCGGCGATGTCGCGAGAGCAGACCTCGTACGCCAGCTCGAACACGAGGCGGACGAGTACAAGCGCCAGCTCCGTGGCGCTCTGAAGACGGCGTTCTCGACCCCCGTTGAGCCCGAGGATCTCTTCGAGCTCTCACGCGGCATCGACGCCGTGCTCAACGGCGCCAAGGACACGGTTCGCGAGGCGGAGATCATGTCGGTTCAACCTGACGAAGCCCTCGCCGAGATGGCTTCGCTCCTCGCGGAAGGAGTGCACCAGCTCAAGGCGGCGGTCGGCGCGCTTTCGACAGACCCGGACAGCGCGACAGATGCGGCAGACGCCGCCGTGAAGAGCCAGCGCCGGCTCGAGCGCGTGTATCGAGGAGCGAGCGCCGCGCTGCTCGAGGTGGACGGCGATCTGCGCCTCGTCGCGGCAAAGCGCGAGCTGTACCGTCGCGCGACTCAGCTGTCGGACGTCGCCGTCGACGTCGCTGAGCGCGTCTGGTTCGTCGTCGTGAAGGAGGCCTGAATGCGTTCGAAGTCCCTCCCGCAGCGCGTGAGCATCGTCGGCGCCGGAACCATGGGTGCCGGAATGGCGGCCGTCTTCGCTCGCGGAGGCTGCGAGGTGAGGCTGGCAGCGCGACGGGACTCGTCGATCGACGATGCCCTGCGACGCGCCGCGTCGATCGCGGATGAGCATGCCTCCCGGATCTCTGGCACGACCTCGCTCGAGGGTGCGCTCGCTGGCGCTGACCTCGTCGTCGAGACGATCGCCGAGGAGGCCGAGCCGAAGAGGCTCGTCCTGGCGCTCGCCGAGACCGTCGCCGCCCCCGACACGATCCTCGTCTCCAATACCTCATCGATCTCTCTCGCGAGGCTTGCGGAGAGGCTCCAACGTCCTGAGCGCTTCGCCGGGCTCCACTGGTTCAATCCCCCCGAGCTCGTCGAGCTGGTCGAGGTCGTGAGAACCGAGCGCACCGACCCGGAGGTCACGGACACCCTTCGAAGCTGGATGGAGGCCCTCGGCAAGGCGCCTGTGCTCGTCGCACGGGATACGCCGGGGTTCATCGCGAACCGGCTCCAGTACGCGCTCGTCCGAGAGGCCTTTGCGCTGGTGGAAGCGGGTGTCTGCACCCCGGAGGACGCCGATCGCGTTCTCACTCACGGTCTTGGTGCCCGTTGGGCAGCCGTCGGTCCGTTCCAGACTATCGACCTAGCGGGGCTGGACATCCACCTTGCCGTGGCGCGAAACTTGTACCCCGAGCTCTCGTGCGAGACGGAGCCGTCTGAACGGATCGAGGAGCTCGTCGGAGAGGGCTCGCTCGGATGCAAGTCTGGACGCGGACTTCTCGGAGACTATGATCAGGCGCGGGTCGAAGCGCTGGCCCAGCGCCGGCTTCGTGTCCTCACGAGCCTTCCGGCCCTCCGCGACGGAAAGGAGAAGTGATGCCCGTGGATCCCACCTCGATCGGGGTTCCAGACCGCGTGCTCGCACCCGACGAGTGCTTCGACGCAGGTGCCCGGGCAGCCGCTGCCGTCGATCCAGCCGAGCACCTCCTGGACGATCCGCACCAGAGGATCTTCGAGCGCCTCTGGCAGAACGAGCACTCCGAAGCCTGGCTCGTCAGCTTCTGGGAGCCGAAGGACACCGGGTATCACGACCACAGCTACTCGTCCGGAGGCATCTACGTGATCGAAGGGCGGGTCACGGAGGAACCCCTCGTCGTCGGAGGTCCTGCGCGCGTTCGGGAGTACAGAGCGGGTGACACCTTCTCGTTCGGAACGGGTCACATCCACCGGATGCATCACGATCCGGAGGCCGTGAGCATCCACGTCTATTCGCCGCCCCTCGAGACGGTTGGCTCCTACGAGGTTGTCGACGGCGAGCTCACGCGAACGCCGTGCTCACCCGACCACGAGAGCCCGACTTCCCCCGAGCTCGACCGGGTCCTGCAAGGCGGCGGAGCCGCCGCGCAGCGGACGGCGTAGCCGGCCGCGAAGGCTTATCGCCGCCGGCAGGCGGCGATACAGACGCGCCTCGAGACGGCGAAGCTGACGGTCTAAGCCAGCCGAGAAGGGGCACCACCGCCGAAGACGGCGATACAGACGCGGTAGGATCGCACCGTGGCGGCTCGCCCGGTCATCCTCGCCGTCGACAACGATCCGGACGGCCTGCACGACGTGGAGCGAGAGCTCCTCGACCGCTACGCGCGCCACTACCGCGTGATGTGCGTGGGCACCGCCGAAGGGGCGCGGCTCCGGCTGACGGAGCTCGCGGAGGCCGGCGAGCGACTCGCGCTCGTGCTCGCGGGACAGTGGCTCGCGGACACGACCGGGAGCGAGCTACTGGGCGAGGTGCGACGGAGCCATCCCCGCGCCAAGCGGGCCTTGGTCGTCGGCTGGGGCGAGTGGGGTGACCCCGCTACGGGCGAGGCGATCTACGACTCCACCGTGCACGGCCGTATCGACCACTATGTCGTCAGAACATTCGACCCGCCGGACGAGCTGTTTCATCAGGCCGTATCGACCTTCCTCCTCGAGTGGGCGGAGGCGGAACGCACGGCACCCCACACGATCCGTGTGGTCGGCGAGTCGTGGTCGGGAAGAGCCTACGAGCTCCGGAACGTGCTCGAACGCTGCTCCTTCCCGCACGCGTTCTGTCTCGCGGACTCACCCGAAGGCCGGGACCTGCTCACCAACTCACCGAAGGGTGCGGCGATGCTGCTCGTCGTCTTCCCCGACGGCGCGGTGCTCGTCAACCCGAGCGACGCCGAGATCGCACAAGCAGCGGGCTCCTCGCGCGAGCCGGGCGACGGCGAAATCGACCTGCTGATCGTGGGCGCCGGGCCGGCGGGTCTCTCGGCGGCGGTGTACGGCGCCTCGGAGGGTTTCCGTACCCTGGTGGTGGACAAGGGTGGGATCGGCGGCCAGGCCAGCGCCAGCTCACTGATCCGGAACTACCTGGGATTCCCTCGTGGTGTCAGCGGCGCGCGCCTCGCTCAGCAGGCGCACGAACAGGCTTGGACCTTCGGTGCCCGCTTCGCGTTCATGCAGAGCGTAACCGCCCTGAGGCGCGAACACGACCGGCTCGTAGTTCACCTCTCTGAGACCGGGCAGGTCAAGCCGCTCGCCGTGATCCTGGCCATCGGAGCCAGCTACCGCCGGCTCGGCATCCCGGCGCTCGAGGCGCTGAGCGGCGCCGGAGTGTTCTACGGCGGCACGGCCTCAGAGGCGCCGGGGATGGCCGGCCACGAGGTGTACGTGCTCGGCGGCGCGAACTCCGCCGGGCAGGCGGCGCTGCACCTCGCCCGGTACGCCCGACGCGTCACGATCGTGGTTCGGGCCCGCACGCTCGAGGCCGGGATGTCCCATTATCTCGTGCGCCAGGTGGGGGTGACGCCGAACATCGAGGTCAGGCTCGAGACCGAAATCGTGGGCGGCGCCGGAGACGGCTGGTTGACGCATCTCGTCCTGCGCGATCGACTTACGGCGACGGACGAGACGGTCGCTGCGGATGGCTTGTTCCTGACCATCGGCGCCCGCCCGCAGACCGAATGGCTCCCCCAGGAGATCGCAAGGGATCCCCAGGGTTTCCTCCTCACCGGCGCGCATGTTCCCGTCGACGGTGCGTGGCCGCTCGACCGCGCGCCGCTTACACTCGAGACGAGTGTGCCCGGCGTTCTGGCGATCGGTGACGCGCGACACGGCTCGGTGAAGCGGGTGGCAGCGGCCGTCGGGGATGGCGCCGTTGCAATCCAGACCTTGCATCGCCTGTTCGACGCAGCCAGACTCGATGCGCGAGCGTCAATCCATCCAACCGCACCCGTGCTCGCCACCGGCCGGGAAAACACCGGCTGACTGACGCGATGTACGAGAACGAGCACTGAGGGCTCACCCGCCGCCGAGCCGAGCCAGGCACACCGCGTACCCACAGTCCGCGTCAGTCCACCACTCGTCCAGAGCCAGCCCGGCGACCCCGAGTTCGGCTTCCACGCCCTCGCGCCGGAACTTCGTCGAGATCTCGGTTCCGAGCGTCTCACCGACCGGAAACTCGACGACGAGGTCGAGCGCCGGAATCGTCACGACCTGGTCGACGAGCGAGCGCACGTTCATCTCGAGCCGTTCTTCATCTGCGTTCCAGACCCACTCGACGTCGAACTGCGAGACGTCGAAGTCGGCACCGAGCTCGCGGTTCACGATCGGGAGCAGGTTGGAGATGAGCCCCTGCGCCAGCCCGTCGGGGTGGGCATAGGCCGCGAGGATGTCGTCGACCGGCTTGAGGAGGTCGAGGCCGAGGAGGAGCGCGTCGCCGGTCGAGAAACGGCGCGCGATCTCCGTAAAGAGACTCGCCCGCTCGTCGGGCTCGAGACCGCCGAGCGTGCTCCCCAGGCAGAGGATCATCGTCCGGCCAAGCGTCTCGACGCGCCCGAGCTGAAGCTCGAAATCGCCGACGACGCCGACCACCTCGACGGCCGGATACCGGTCCGCGAGCCCCGGGAGAGATGTGCGAAGCGCGGCCTCGCTCACGTCCATCGCCACGAGCCGGCGCAGTCCGACCGGAGCCAGCGCGTCGAGGACGATCCCGGTGCGCGGCGACGACCCCGACCCGAGCTCGATCGCGGTTTCCGGTCGGACGATCCCGGCGATCGCCTCGGCCCGTTCCAGGAGGATCGCGCGCTCGCGTCGTGGCAACTCGTACTCGGGCGACTCGACAATGCGATTCCAGATCGCGGATGCGCGCGCGTCCCACACCCACCGCGTCCGAACGCGCTTCGGCGTCCTCGCCAGACCGGCTGTGACATCCCGCGCGAGCATCGCCCGCAGCTCCTCGTCGCTGATCAGGATGTCGATCTTCGGTGTCATTCGCCCGAGAGCTCGAGCCCGGCACGGTGGGCCGCATCGACCGCTTCGGAGTAGCCCGCATCGGCATACCGAGCGACTCCGAGGGCGGGATCGGACCAGAACACGCGCCGGATCTTGCGCTCGGCGCGCTCGGATCCGTCCGCAACGACGACGAGCCCTGAGTGGATGCTCTTGCCGATTCCGACGCCGCCGCCGTTCCCAACCGCGACCCAGCTCGCACCCTGGGTCGCGGCGAGCAGCGCGGCTAGGACCGGCCAGTCGGCGATCGCGTCGCTGCCGCCGGCCATTCCCTCCGTCTCCCGAGTCGGCGACGCGACCGAGGCCGGATCCATGTGGTCACGTCCGAGCGCAAGCGGGCTGATGGCTCCGGAACGTACGAGGTCGTTCAGTCGCAGAGCGACCGCGTCGCGCTCACCGAGGCCGAGCCAGCAGATCCGAGCCGGGAGACCCTTCGCAGGAAGGCGCTCGCGCGCAAGCTCGATCCACGACCGCAGTGACTCCGTGCCGACGACCTCCATGACGGCCTCCTCGCTGCGACGCAGATCCTCGGGATCGCCACTCAACGCGATCCAGCGGAACGGCCCGACGCCTCGGGAGAGGATCGGGCGGACGTACGCCTGCACGAACCCCGGAATGTCGAGCGCCTCGTCGAGCCCGTGCGCGGCCGCCTGACTGCGGAGGCCGTTCCCGTACTCGAAGACGACGGAGCCGCGGCTACGATACTCGAGCATCGCCTCGACGTGCCGGACGAGCGATCCGAAGACCGCTTCCCGGAATCCGAGATCGATCGGATCGGCAGCCGCGGCAGCCGCCGAGCTGTAGCCGATCGGAACGTAGCCGCGAAGGGGATCGTGTGCCGCGGTCTGGTCGGTCACGATGTCGAACTCGACGCCGTCTCGCAGAAGCCGCGGCATGGCCTCGGCCGCGTTGGCGACGAGCGCCACAACCGCTGGCCCCTTCGGATCGTCGATTGCGGCAACCGCGGTCGAGTAGTCGGGGGTGACGACGTCGACCCA
>JBBQXH010000130.1:0-7036 GCA_038209835.1 Gaiellales bacterium
CTCGAGTTCAAGCTCCTCGGAGCGTTCGTCTCGCACCCCAACCAGGTGCTCTCGCATGAGCAGCTCCTCGAGCTCGCCTGGGGCGACCCGGGCGCCGCGTCGCGAGACCAGGTGAAGCTCTACGTCGGCTACCTCCGCCGCAAGCTCGGAGTGCACGGCGAGGGACTGATCGAGACGGTGCGCGGATTCGGCTACCGGTACACGCCGCCGCCAGCCTGACGCGGTGCAACGCCGCAGGAGCGGAATCCCGTTCAGTTGGAGCTTCACCGCCGGCACTCCGCCGGCCACAGAAGCCATCTGGAGCGAGCCCGCCTCCGCGTACCAGAACGACTCGAGCTGACCCTTCGTCGTCACGACCAGACGCTGGTTCGTAACGACGACGTCTGCGGAGCCGTGTCTCCTGCGGCAGCGGCGTCCCGCCTGCAGGGCTGAAGCCCACTGATATGCGCGAAGATACCCCTCGTCGTACGCGCTCCATTCTGTTGCGCAGACGGCGCTCGACGGTACCAAACCGTCGCTCGCTCACGGCAGCTACTGCCCGGACGCCGCGCCGGGGGTCGACGCGTAGCCGATGCCCTTGCGCCTGTGCGCGCCCCAGGCCTTCTTGCGCCGCGCGAGATCGACGTACGCGAGCGCCCGCCAGAACGTCACGAGCTGGCGGTAGCCGAAGTTCTCGAGCACCGAGTAGGTGAGCATCCGCCCGACGTCGCGTCCGGAGCGATGCCTGCGGAAGCTGAACTCCTCGAGTGCGAGCGCAGACACGGAGAGCAGGACGCCCAGCAGGACCGAGACGACCGCGAACGCGATCAGGTACGTGACCGACAGCATCCCGAGGAGAACGGCGATCGGGAGCACCACGTAGCCGAGAAACTCGATCACCGGGCCGAAGAGCTCGAAGAGCACGAAGTACGGCATCCCGAACATGCCGAGGAGACCGTAGCGCGGGTTGAAGGTCAGCTTCCGGTGGCGCCAGAGTGTCTCGGCGAGCCCACGCTGCCAGCGGCGGCGCTGACGCGAGAGCGTGCGCATGTCCTCGGGAGCCTCGGTCCAGCAGACGGGATCGGGAACGAACTCGATCCGATAGTCCTCGCCGCGCTCACGCAGGTGGCGATGCAGCCGGACGACGAGCTCCATGTCCTCCCCGACCGTCTGGGGCGACCACCCTCCGACGGCCTCGACGAGCGAGCGCCGGAAGAGCCCGAATGCGCCCGAGATGATGAGGAGCGACTGCAGCTTGCTCCAGCCGACGCGGCCAACGAGGAAGGCGCGGAAGTACTCGACGGTCTGAAGCGTCGCGAGACGGCTCTTCGGCAGGTTGACGTCCAGCACGCGCCCATGCTCGATCGTGCAGCCGTTCGCGATTCGGACGATGCCACCCGTCGCGGCGACGAGGTCGGGCTCGTCGAGGAGGGGCTTCGCGACGCGCAGGAGAGCGTCCTCCTCGAGGATGGCGTCTGCATCCACGGCGCAGACGTACGGATAGCGCGCCGCATTGACTCCGGCGTTCAACGCGTCGGCCTTTCCGCCGTTGTCCTTGTCGATCACCACCAGCCGGGGATTCGAGCGGGAGACGTACACGCCTCGGACCGGAACCGTGGGCAGGCTCCCGCGCATGGCCTTACGGACGGGGCTCAGCTCGAAGGCCTCCTCGAGCCGCTCGAGCGTCCCCTCGGTCGAGCCGTCGTTGATCGCCACGACCTCGAACTCGGGGTAGCGGAGCGCGAGCAGCGAGCGGACGCTCTCGGCGATCCCGGTCTCCTCGTTGTAGCCCGGCAGGAGGATCGAGATCGGCGGCGTGAGCGGCGACGCGAACGTCTCCGCCTCGGCCGAGTACACGCGCTGACGGAGGTAGCTCGTCAGGCTCCTCCAGGCGATCACGGTGAAGCCCAGGTAGATCGCGTTGAGGATGGCGAAGTAGCTGATCGTGAAGAGCCCGAAGATCTCGATCGCGTGTCTCATCCGCCCTGCACCGCCAGCAGGTCGGAGGCCTCGACGAGATGCGGCCCCGCGCCGGGCCTCTTCGCCTCGACGTGCGCGCGCGCCGGGTCGATCCGCGCCAGCGTTCGGGCTGCGGACTGCGCGGCGGAGAACCGGTCGTCGCGCGCCTGCGCGACGAGATCGTCGGCGGCGTCGACGTCACCGATCATCCCCAGCCCGATCGCGGCGGTCGCGCGTACGAACGGGATCCTGTCCTGGAGCGCTGTCACGAGCTCGGTGGCCGCCTCGTCGGCGCCGAGTCGCCCGAGTGCCCGGCAGGCCTTCGCTCGCACCTCGGCCGCGGGATCGTGGACGCGCGCGAGAAGCAGATCGCCGTCCCCCCGCGCTGCCGAGAAGCCCGATCAGCTCGACGGCTCGGGCACGCGCGCCTTCGTCTTCGTCGACGACGAGCTCCCTCAGGTGAGGAAGCGCCGCCGGGCCGATCGAGAGCAATGCCTGCGACGCAACAGCGCGTGGAACCGATCCGGAGACGAGTGCGCGAACGAGCGGCTCGACCGCGTCGGGCGAGCCGAGCTTCCCGAGGCTCCGCGCGGCGGCGCCTCGAACGTCGAGGGCGCGATCCTGCAGGCAGGAGAGCAGTGCCGGGACCGCCGCCCTCGATCCCATGTCGCCGAGCGTGTAGGCAGCCGTTGCGCGCCGCCAGTCGCGCGATCCCTGGTGTGGGAGAGCTCACGGAAGACGTGGCCCCCAGTCTCGAAGAAGAAGGCGATGTTCTTGCGCGAGGTTCCCGTCAACTGGTGGCCATAGCGCCCGAGCATCGAGGCGAGAACCTGGGACTCGCGCTCGTCGAGGCTCGTGACGTCGACCCGCTCGCCGTCGATCAGGGCGAAGGCAATCGGGCGGAGCTCGGGTTCGAGCGTGCGGCGGCGTCGCTCCTCCCGTGCGAGGTAGAGCCGCCTGATCGCAAGGATCGTGACGACGATGGCTCCGGCCGCGAACAGCGCGAGCGCGGTGAGGGCGAGCACCTCGCCCATCGCTACCTGCGGCCGAGGATGGCCTGGACGCGGGCGCGGAGCTCCTGAGGGCTGAACGGCTTCTTGATGTAGTCGTCCGCTCCCGCCTCGAAGCCCCTGGCGATGTCCGCCTCCTGGACGCGGGCTGTGAGCAGCACGATCGGCATCCGGCGGCCGTTTTCGACCGCACGGATCCGCTCCGTGACCTCGAGCCCGGTCAGCTTCGGCATCATCACGTCCAGCACCGCGAGGTCCGGCGACTGCTCGAGGGCCGCTTCGAGAGCCCGTTCACCGTCAGGCGCGGTGATGATCCGATAGCCGGCCTTGCCCAGGCGGAACGCCACGAGGGCGAGGATGTCCTCGTCGTCGTCCGCGATCAGAACGAGCGGCACGCTTTCGTCTGCGGTCTGCGCCACCCAGTCGGTATCGGCACCGACCGGGGACGGCTCAAGCACCTGTTCGCGCATCGGCCGCCGGCAGCTCGACCCGGAAGGTCGTTCCCTTGCCCCGCTCGCTCTCGACCGTGATCGTTCCGCCGTGCGCCTCGGCGATCGCCTTCGAGATCGTGAGCCCGAGCCCGGTTCCCTGGATCGCACGCTCGACCGCTCCATCCGTGCGGTAGAAGCGCTCGAACAGCCGGTCGAGCTCGTCCTGGGACAGTCCCATTCCCGTGTCCGAGACGCTGAGCACCCGGTGGCCGTTCCGGCTCCCGAGCCAGACCGCGACCCGACCTCCCGTGTCCGTGAACTTGATCGCGTTCGAGACGAGGTTGTCGAGAAGCTGCGCGAGCCGCGTGCGATCACCGTCAAGCGCCGTCGCATCGGTCGTCTCGAGCGTCAGCTCGATCGCCTTCTCGGCGGCCCGCGGGCGCGCGGCCTCGATGCAGTCCTCAGCCAGCACCGCGAGGTCGATGCTCTCACGGTCGATCACGAACTTCCCGGCCTCGATCTGCGCAACGAAGAGCAGGTCGCCGACGAGCCGCAGGAGGCGCTGCGAGTTCCGCTCGACGATCGAGAGGAAGTGCTGCTGGTCGTCCGTGACCTCGCCCGCCTCGCCGTCGAGGATCAACTCGAGGTAGCCGAGGATCGAAGTGAGCGGCGTCCGCAACTCGTGCGAGACGAGCGCGACGAACTCGTCCTTCAGGCGATCGAGCTCGACGAGACGCTCGTTCTGGGCCTCGAGCGCCTGCCGAGCCTCGTGCTCGGCGGCCAGGAGCCGCTCGCGCTCGGCCTCGGTCCGCTTCCGCTCGGTGATGTCCTCGGAGATACCGAGGAGGTAGATCGACTGTCCATCCTCGCCGAGGATCGGCACCTTGCGGGTGTGGAGATGGCGGGTTTCGCCACCCCGCACCTCGATCGGCTCGTCCGGGATGTCCACCGGGATCTGACCATCGACGACCTCCCGGTCCTTGCGGACGAAGAACGCCGCCTGGTCGGGAGGGAAGAAGTCGTAGTCGCCACGCCCGACGAGATCGCTGCGCGCAAAGCCCCACATCTCCTCGGCGGCCCTGTTGACGCGGACGAACCGGAGCTCCTCGGCATCCTTGACGAAGAGCGGCGTCGGGATGTGCTCGACGATCGAGTCGAGGAGCGCCTGCGTGCGAACCTGCTCGTCCTGGGCCTGCCGTTCGGCGGTGACGTCGAAGATCACGCCGTCGAGCCAGAGCAGCGCCCCGTCTGGGTCGTACACGGGGCTCCCGTCCTCGGAGACCCACCGCACGCCTCCGTCCGCATGCACGATCCGGTACTGGATCGAGAACGGCTCGCCGCGCGCGAGCGCGTCGCCGACGGCGCGCGCAACACCTTCGCGATCCGCCTCGTGGATGATCGACCCGTAGCTCCGTGACGCGTTGCCGATGAACTCCGACGCGGCGTGGCCTGACAGCCGCTCGATCGCGTCGCTCATGAACGACATCGTCCAGTCGTCGTCGGGCGCGCAGCGGTAGATCACGCCGGGAACGTTCACGACGAGCGTGCGGAACCGCTCCTCGCTCTCACGCAGCGCGGCCTCAGACCGTTTCCGCTCGCCGATGTCGGCCAGCATCGCAACCATTCCGACCACGGCCCCGTCGGCGCCGCGGAGCGGTGCGGACGAGATGCTCACGTCGATCGTCGAGCCGTCGGCTCGGCGCCTGCGGGTCTCGGCATTCCGCCACGATCTGCCGCGCAGCACGCTCGCGATCGCCCGCTCGAACGGCTCGACGTCCTCGGGCCGGAGCATCGGGTTGGGATAGCCGACGACCTCCTCTGCGGTCCATCCGAACGTCGACTCGGCGGCCTCGTTCCAGCTCGTCACGTTTCCTTCCGGATCGAAGGTGACGATGGCGAGGGGTGAGGAATCGATCACGGCGAGGAGGGCGTTCGTCACCTCCTCGAGGGCGAATTCCGCCTTGTGGCGCTCCGTGACGTCCGTGAGCATCGCCATCACGCCGACGACCTGCCCGTCGGCATCCCGAAGCGGCGCCTTCGAGTAGCGGACGCGGATTGAGCTCCCGTCCTTGCGAACCCGCATGCCCTCGGCGTCCGAGACGCTCTCTCCGTCGATGACACGCTTCCGGCTCACGTCGTCGTCGCCGATGTGCGGGAGAGGCCGGCCGAGCACCTCCACACCTGTCCACCCGAGCATTGCTTCGGCGGCCGGATTCCAGCCGGTGACGTTCCCGTCGAGATCGGAGGTGATGATCGCGACCGGCGAGCCCTGAACGAGAGCCTCGAGCAGCTGGCTCGTCTCCCGGAGCGCCTGCTCGGTCTGCTTCTGCTCGGTGATGTCAGAGACGACCGAGGTCAGGCCCACGATGTCGCCGTCGGCGTTTCGAAGCGGCGCCGACGCGGCCTCGATCACGATGTCGGCCCCGTCCTTGCGCCGACGGACGAGCTCCTGGCTCGACCAAGACTCGCCGGCAAGCCCGCGCTGCAAAAAGTCCAGGAACTCCGCTCGCCGCTCGTCCGGCACGAACGGGCTGAAGCGTCCGACTGCCTCGTCGGCGGTCCAGCCGAAGATCCGCTCGGCTGCCTTGCTCCAGATGACGACCTTCCCGCCCGCGTCGAAGGCGATGATTCCCGCCGGCGAGGCCGACACGACCGCCTCGAGGGTCTCTGTCGCCTCGCGAAGAGAGCGTCCAACCTGCTCGCCGCGGATCGCCTCGCCGAGAATGCCCGCCGCCACACGGAGCGCCTCGATCTCTCCTTCGGTCCAGACGCGCTCCCGCTCACATTCGTCGAACCCGATAAAGCCCCACCAGCCGCCGTCGACGATGATCGGGACGATCAGGATCGACCTGACTCCCTGGCGAATCAGCTCCTGGCGAGCCGGATCGGCGAGCTCGTCGACCTGTGAGTGGACGGCCCGTCCGGCAGTGAGCGCCGCGATCCACTCGTCGAAACCGCCCGCTGTGAGATCGAACGCCTCGAGCGCCGGATCGTCGATGAGCGCCATGCTCGCGTTCGCGGCCCACTCGCAGCGTTGCGAGACGATCGTCGAGCCATTCCTGCTCGGCAGCTTCTCGAACACATACGCTCGGCTCACGGAGGCGGCGCCGCCCAGCCCGCTCAGCTCGACGTCGGTCCAGGACGAGACACGCAGGAGCTGTTCTGCGAGCCCGGCAACCGCTTCGAGGATCGCGTCACGGCGCGCGAGGGCCTCCTCGGCCTCCTTGCGGTCGGAGATGTCCGTTCCGACGCCGACGTAGCCGGCGAGACTCCCCTCGGGAAGGAACCGTGGCCTTCCCCGATCCTCGATCCAGCGGTACTCGCCATCTCGGTGACGCAGGCGGTAGAGCGCCTCCCAGGAGGTGCGGTCGCGGATCGCCGCCAGATAGGAATCGAGAGCGGCCTCGGCATCGTCCGGGTGGACGCTCTCGAGCCAGCCATAGCCAAGCTCCTGCTCGGACGAGCGCCCGGTGAAGTCGAACCAGCCGCGCGAGAAGAACGTGACGCGCCCTTGGTCGTCCGTCGTCCAGATCAGGACCGGTGCGTCGTCGGCGATCGATCGGAAGCGCTCCTCGCTCTCGCGCAGCGCGTCCTCGGTCGCCTTTCGCTCGGTGATGTCGAGCAGATAGCCCTGGTCGTACCGCGGCACGCCGTGCT
>JBBQXH010000131.1:0-6925 GCA_038209835.1 Gaiellales bacterium
CCTCCAGGAGCTGGTCGGCGTCGCCCGGGAATACCAGGAGACTGCGGACGACCCGTCTCTCTCGACGTTCCTCCAGGGCATCTCCCTTGTGTCCGATCAGGACACGATCCAGGAGGAGGCGAGCCTCGTCACGCTCATGACTCTGCCCAACGCCAAGGGGCTCGAGTTCCGGGCCGTGTTCATTACCGGGCTCGAGGAGGGGATCTTCCCGCATTCCCGATCGATCGAGGAGCAGGGCCTCGAGGAGGAGCGCCGGCTCTTCTACGTCGGCGTCACCCGCGCCCGCGAGGAGCTGATGCTGACCCACGCGTCGGCCCGATCGCTCTGGGGTGCGCGCGGCTACAACCTGCCGAGCCGTTTTCTCGACGAGCTCGGGAACGGCACGGAGCGGGAGCGTCTCCGGCCGACATCTTGGTCGGCCTACGGCAACCGGGTGCCCCAGGTCGCGCCGCGTGCCGACCTCCCCGACCTCGCGACCGGCAACTCCGTGCGCCACTCGACCCTCGGCGAGGGCGTGGTCATCCGCATCGAGCCGGACGGGGTGGTGACCGTGCGGTTCGCCTCGGACGGCGTCGAGCGCCGCCTGATGCTCGAGTACGCGCCGCTCGAACGGATTGCATGAAACTCCCGCTGTCAGCCCGCAACCCACGCACGTTCCTCGGGTGTCGCTGCGGGTGCGGGGCCGGAGGGCACAGTGTGGGTAACACGGGCCCGGAAGGCTCCGTGCCCGCAGCGGCGCCAGGCGCCGGCGGAGCCGGGCTCCGCCCGGCGGGAGCCGTCGCCGGCGAGGGACGTGCGTGATCGAGGTCAGGACTCCCGGGGAAGACGAGTTCGAGCGCTTCGGCCATGCGATCGCGGCGGCGTTCGGCGAGGAACTGCACGCCGATGAGGTCGAGCTCGCCCGCCGAGTCGTCGACCCCACCCGAGATCTCGCGGCCTACGACGGTGACGCCATGGTCGGGACGACTGGGTCGTACGCGATGCGCCTCCGCGTGCCCGGCGGTGAGGTGGCCGCTGCGGGGGTGACCGCAGTGGGTGTCGCTCCCACGCACCGCCGCCGAGGAATCATGACGGAGCTGATGCGCCGCCAGCTCGACGATGCGCGGGCGCGGAACGAGCCGGTCGCGATCTTGTGGGCATCCGAGGGAGGCATCTACCAGCGCTTCGGGTACGGCCTCGCAACGGTGAACGCCCGGATCAACGCCGGTCGCGATCGAGCCACGTTCCGCGAGCAGACCGAGCAGAGAGGCCGGATGCGGCTGGTGACCATCGAGGAAGCCGCCGAGCTCCTGCCTCCAATCTACAACCGCGTTCAGGCATGTACGCCGGGCTTCATCGCACGCTCGCGCGAATGGTGGGAAGCCCACATTCTCCCCGACCTCGAGCACTGGCGGCGTGGCAGCGGCCCGATGTTCAGGGCCGTGCTCGAGCTCGACGGCACGGACGAGGGCTACGCGCTCTACCGGCTCGAGCACGCCTGGTCGGAGGGCTATCCCGAAGGGACGCTCCACGTGCAGGAGGTGATCGGCACGAGCCCGGTGGCGATTCGTGAGCTCTGGCAGTTCCTCCTCGGCATGGATCTCGTCGCGAACGTCAGGACGCGCTCGCTCGCCGCTGACGATCCGATCTTCCTCCTCGTGGAGGAGCCCGCGCGACTGCGGTTCCGCCTCGGCGACGGGATTTGGTTGCGCCTCGTCGACGTCGCCGGTGCGCTCGAGGCCCGGTCGTACGCCGCTCCGGGGTCGCTCACCTTCGAGCTCCGAGACGAGTTCTGCGACTGGAACGATGGACGATGGCGCCTCGAGACGGCCTCGGGAACGCCATCGGTCACGAGGGTCGACTCGTATCCGGAGCTACGGCTCTCGGCGGCCGACCTCGCCGCCGTCTATCTCGGCGGCTTCTCGTTCGGGGAGCTCGAGCGCGCCGGTCGAATCGAGGAGCTCGCCGACGGCGCCGTCGGGCGCGCAGATGCCCAGTTCCGGGTCGATCGAGCGCCCTGGTGCGCTGGGATGTTCTGATGTTCGACCTGGACGGGAGGGTCGCGCTCGTCACGGGCGCAGCCTCCGGGATCGGAGCGGCGGCCGCGGAGGCCTTCGCCGAGGGAGGTGCCGACCTCGTCCTCGGCTGGTACGCGGGCGATCCGCACGACATCGAGCCCGTGGCCCGCGCTATCGGTGCCCGTAATAGGCGCTGCCTGGTCGTCGAGGCCGACGTCTCGCAGACGGGTTCCGGCGATCGTCTCGTCGAGGCGGCGCTCGACGGCTACGGGCGCATCGACATCGTCCTCGCGAACGCCGCGATCGCGCGAGACGTTCCGTCTGCCGAGCTCGACGATGAACGGTGGAATGCGCTGATCGAAACCGACCTGACAGGGGTGTTCCGGTGCTTTCGCGCCGCGATCCCGGCGATGGTCGACGCGGGGTGGGGGAGGCTCCTCGCGACGAGCTCGGTCGCTGGTGCCGTCCAGGGCTGGCCGCGCCACGCCCATTACGCCACTGCGAAGGCAGGGCTCGTCGGTCTCGTCAGAAGCCTCGCGCTCGAGCTCGGGCCGCACGGCATCACAGCGAACGCGGTCGCTCCGGGTGTGATCCCGTCGCCGCAGAGCCTCGATCCGGTCAACTCGCTCGGCCCGGATGGCGTCGAAGCGTTTGCGGCGCGCGTCCCGGTGGGGAGGAACGGCACGCCCCAGGACATCGCGAATGCGTTCCGGTACCTCGCCAGCGAGGAGGCGTCGTTCGTGACGGGTCAGGTCCTCGTCGTCGACGGTGGCGTTACCCTGTCACTGACCTGATGACTGAGTTCGAGCAGACGATCGAGGTGGCTGCCTCCCCCGAGGAGGCATTCTGCTACGTCGCTGACTTCACGACGGTGACCGAGTGGGATCCGGGAATGGTCGAGTCGCGCCTCGCCGGCGGGGAAGCCGGCGCTGTGGGTGCGGCATACGACGTCGTTGCTCTCTTCCGGGGGAGCCGCGTCCCCTTTCGCTACCGGATCGCCGAGCGCGACGAGAATTGCCGGCTCCTCTTCGAGGGTGAGGGCGACAAAGCGAGCTCGACCGACGAGATCCTGTTCGCCCCGTCAGGCACCGGTACGCGAATCACCTACCGAGCGAAGCTGACGATGAAGGGCGTCTATCGCGTCGCGGAGCCGTTCCTCGGCGGCACCTTCGACGGCATGGGCCGCAAGGCGATGACCGGACTGAAGACGAGGCTCGACGCCTCTCGCTAACATTCCCCCTCGCAGGGGCGGTTAGCTCAGTTGGGAGAGCACCAGCTCGACAAGCTGGGGGTCACTGGTTCGAGCCCAGTACCGCCCATACGGAGACCCCGAAAATCGACGGTTTCTCCGCGTCCTCGGGTCGAGCGAGCGATGACCCAAAAGGAGGTTCTATGAGCGGTTACGCGGTGGTGCATCTCGATGAGATCGAGGAGATGGACGACGGCCGCTGTCCCTGGCGACCCGTGCGACATCACCTCGGCATCACGGCCTTCGGTGTCAACACGTGGACGGCCCGAGCCGCGGGCGATCGGATCGTCAACGAGCACGACGAGTTGGAGCCGGACTCGGACGAGGAGCTCTACCTCGTCCTGCGCGGGCGCGCCACTTTCGAGCTCGACGGCGAACGGCTGGACGCCCCCGTCGGCACGCTCGTCTTCGCGCGCCCCGGCGTGAAGCGAACTGCGATCGCCGAGGAGTCCGGGACGACGATTATCGCGCTCGGCGGCGCTCCGGGAAAGGCATACGAGCCCTCCGGCTGGGAAGTCTGGGCCCCGCTCAGGCCTCTCTACGAGGCTGGAAAGTACGCGGAGGCGGCCGACCGCGGGCGCGAATTGCTGGAGGCTCATCCCCAGTACGCCGCGCCGTTCTACAACGTCGCCTGTTGCGAGAGCCTCGCCGGTCGGACGGGCGACGCGCTCGAGCACCTTGGGTGCGCGATCGAGATGTCGGATGGTTGCCGCGACTACGCGAAAGGCGATTCAGACTTCGATCCAATTCGCGACGAGCCCGGTTTCAAACAGCTGATCGGCAGCTAGCTCACGCCGGCAGAGCGACGGGGCACCCCTCGAGGTCGGGCTCCCTTCCGGTGCGTAAACGTCACGCGCTTCCGGCCCAGGACCTCGGCGCGCCGGGTCTCGCCTGCCGATGCCGCTGGCGCGGCTTGGCGGCGAACGTCGGTTTGCTGCTCGAGCAGCGCGTAGAACCTGTTGAAGTGGGCGCGTTCGCCCTTCGGCGAGGGGAGCGCGCGCAGCTTCGCAAGCGCCTGCTCCGAGAAGCGAGCCGCTGCCTCGTACCACGCCGCGATGGACTCGAGCTTCTGGGAGGACTCCCCTACGGACAAGAACTTATGGGTTGCCCTCTGGCAGATCGCCTGAGCCTGGGCGATGAACGTCGCCCTTGTCACGGGGTTCACCGCACCGCCACCCAGACCGAGCCGTGGGCGAAGACGAGGTCGTTGGGCGTCCCGCCGACGTCGATCTTCTCGAGTCGCTCGGCCTTGATGTCGTACCGCGCGACTGTAACGGTCTTCCTCATCGCCGCCCAGACGGCGCCTCTCCCGGCCGCAAGCGCGTCGGGCGCCGGTCCGAGAGTGATCCGCTCGTTCTCCTCCCCTGTCAGGGGATCAAGGCGAATGAGCGCTCTGTTCCCCGTGCTCGATGCCCACACGGCTCCGTACGCGACCGTGAGATCAGCCCACCGGAACCCGAGCACGCCAATCGGCGCGGTTGCATTCGTCCGCGTGTCGATGCGCGGTACATCGCGCGCCACGCGCGTTTATCGGCACCGCCGAATAGGATCGACGCGGCAGCGATGAACAGGAGGCGGGAGCATGGTCGACCTCGATGCCTATCGGGAGCAGAGCCGTCAGACATGGGGACAGATGGCCTCGGGCTGGGAAGATCGGCGAGAGTGGCTGATGGATATCACCGGACCGGTCAACGAGTGGCTTGTCGAGAAGGCGAATCCGCAGCCGGGCCAGATCTTCCTCGACATCGCCGCCGGGACGGGCGACCTGGGCTTCCACGTCGCGGAGCGCGTGGGTGGAGAAGGCCGCGTGATCTCCACCGACTTCGCGCCGGAGATGGTGGACGTCGCCCGCCGCCAAGGTGAGGCTCGCAGCCTGACCAACGTCGAGCATCGTGTCCTGGATGCCGAGAACATTGATCTCGACAGCGACAGCGTCGACGGCGTGGTCTGCCGCTTTGGCTACATGCTGATGGCTGACCCCGCCGCGGCGCTGAAGGAGACGAGGCGGGTGCTGAGGGCCGGCGGACCGCTGACTTTCGCCGTCTGGGCCATCCCCGAGCGTAACCCGTGGGCGGCTCTGCCAGGGATGACGCTCGTCCAGCGTGGTCACATGCCTCCGCCCGAGCCGGGAGCGCCGGGAATGTTCGCCCTGGGAGATCCAGGCCGCATTGGCGAGCTGGTCACGGGAGCCGGCTTCGGTCAGCCTGAGCTGGAGGAGATCACGTTCGAGTTCCGCTACGAGGACTTCGCCGACTTGTGGGACACGCTTCTACGTCTTACCGGCCCTCTCGCGCATGCGATCAACGCGCTCTCCGACGACGAGAGGCAGGCGACGCGCGCGGCCATCGAGGAGAGCATGTCGCCTTACCGCAACGAGGATGGTTCCTACACGCCTTCCGCGGTAACGTGGGGCGTGCTCGCGCGCTAGCTGGGCGAATACGCCGCCGAGGCTCTCCGAGCGATAGGATCGACACCCCGCGTCAAGGAGGTCCACCGTGAGCATCCTCATCCGTTTCACCCCTGCGTCTCTGACAGCCGAGCAGTACGACGAGTCAGTCCGGCGTCTCGAGGCTGCCGGAGCCTTTCCCCCCGACGGGCTCGCCTTTCACGTGTGCTTCGGGGCAGAGGGAAACCTCCGGGTCAGCGAGATCTGGGACTCGAAGGAGCAACTCGAGGCCTTCGGCGCACGGCTGATGCCGATTCTGGCCGAGGTCGGGATCGAGCCTGGCCAGCCGGAGATCGTCGAGATCCACAACATGGTCCAGCGCTAACCGTGGACTCTGAGCCGTAGACACCGCCGGGGGGTCGGAAGCCAAGAGGGACACGGTGACCGTCGAGTTCTTCCTGACGACGCTCGTCATCGTCCTGACGCCTGGCACCGGCGTTCTCTGCACGTTGGCGGCCGGCCTCTCTCGCGGTGCCCGCGCGAGCATCGTCGCCGCGATCGGATGCACACTTGGCATCGTTCCGCACATGCTGGCGGCAATCACGGGGCTCGCGGCACTGCTCCAGACGAGTGCGCTCGCGTTTCAGATCCTGAAGTACGCGGGCGTCGCGTATCCTCAATCCGAAGCTCACGATCTTCTTCTTCGCCTTCCTGCCTCAGTTCGTCAGCACCGATAAACCAGGTGCCTTCCTCCGCATGTTGGAGTTGAGCGCCGTTTTCATGCTGTTCACGCTCGTCGTCTTCGTCGGCTACGGGGTGTTCGCCGCGTCGCTGCGAAACCATGTGGTCTCACGTCCTCGGGGGATGACCTGGATGCGCCGTGTTTTCGCCGGCTCGTTTGTGGCGCTCGGCGCCAGGCTCGCGCTGGCCGCTCGATAAGAGTCGTCTTCACCTCGTAGTTCTGTGTATTTCCAGCACTCGGATGAAATCTGGAGGGACTACCCCGAGCTCGTCGCAGGCGTGCTCTTTGCCGACGGCATGACTACCGACCTCTCCGTTGACGCTCGAGTTGTTGTCTTCAACGGAATCGCGGAGTCTCGACTCGCAACACAGCTCGGAAGGGGAGCTGCCTGAGATACAGGCTTGGCGGCGCACCTTTTCGAGGATGGGGCTCAAGCCCACTCAGTACCGATGCGCGCCTCGGAGTCGCTCCTGCGGCGCTTCAGGAAGGAGCACGCGCTCCCGCAGCTCCACCCACTGATCGATCTGTGCAATGCGATGTCACATGCGTTT
>JBBQXH010000132.1:0-6924 GCA_038209835.1 Gaiellales bacterium
CGGTGTGGGCGCCATCCGGCGGCATTCCCGGATTCCGGTCAGTTTCCAATCGGTCATTGGTGTCCCGTCAGCGGACGGCGAGCGAGTCGAGGATCTCGAAGAATCCGGGGAAGCTTACTCCGACGCATTCCGCCCCAGCGACCTCGGTGCCCTCCCGCGACAGAAGCCCACCCAACGCCGCGAGCATGGCGACCCGATGGTCACCGGCCGCATCGACCGTACCCCCACCCTTAGGGCGGGAGGGGACCCCTCGCACCCGGAAGCCATCGTAACTCGGCGTGACGCGCACTCCAAGGGCCTTCATGGCATTCGTCACAGCATCGATACGGTCCGTCTCCTTGACGCGCAACTCCTGTGCGCCGGTGACGACGCTCTCACCGCGGGCCAGGGATCCGCAGAGTGCGAAGAGCGGAAGCTCGTCGATCATGACCGGAACCTCTGCCGGCTGCACCCGCGTCGCCGTCAGCTCGGCCGAGACCACTTCGAGATCGGCGACTGGCTCGCCGCCCGCGCTCCGGCGGTTGTAGATCGAGATGCGCGCACCCATCCGCTCGAGGACATGCAGGAAACCGACCCGAGTGGCGTTCATCCCGACGCCGTGCACGCGGATCTCCGACCCGGGCAGGAGCGTCGCCGCAGCGAGAAAGGGAGCCGCCGACGAGAAGTCTCCCGGCACGTCGAGCGACAGGGGCAGGAGGCTTTCCGCCGGCCAGACGCTCACGGATCCCGGTCGCCTCGTGATGCGGGCCCCCGCCGCACCGAGCATCCGCTCCGTGTGGTCGCGGCTCGCCGCAGGCTCGACGACGGTTGTGGGACCGGCGTCCGCGTAGAGACCCGCGAGGAGCACGCACGACTTCACCTGTGCGCTCGCCATCGGCAGCGCGTACGTGATCGGGAGAACAGGCCCGCCGCGCACCCGCAGAGGAGCGTGCCCCTCGGTCGTCTCGATGTCGACACTCATCCGGCGCAGCGGCTCGGCGATCCGCTCGAGCGGACGGGCCGTGAGCGACTCGTCTCCGACGAGCTCGAAGACGCCCTCCTGCCCGGCGAGGAGACCCGGGAGCAGGCGAATCAGCGTTCCGGCGTTCCCGCAATCGACTGGCCCTTGCGGTCGCAGTCCTCGAAGACCTACCCCTCCGACCCGGACGATCTCGCCGCCATCGTCGACTCGAGCGCCGAGCGCCGCGATCGCCCCCGCCGTCGAGAGCGTGTCCTGCGAACGCCCGAAGCCTCTGATCTCGCTCTCGCCGTCGGCGACCGCGGCGAGCAAGAGGGCCCGATGAGAGATCGACTTGTCGCCCGGAACCTCGAGGTCACCGCGGAGATGCTGCGCCGGCTCGAACCTCACCCGCGCCCCTCGCCGGCGCCGGCTCCAGCGGGGCGGTGCCCGGCTCCGCCGGCGCCTGGCGCCGCTGCGGGCACGGGGCCTTCAGGGCCCGTGTTACCCGCACTGTGCCCTCCGGCCCCGCACCCGCAGCGACACCCGAGGAGCGCGGGAGGTCTGGGGGCAGACATTGGGCGTCTCATGCGCTCTCGTCGAACGCCGGCGCGACGATCACCGAGTAGCCCTGCCCCGCGAGCAGGCTCGCCGCGCGCTGCGCCTCGTCCTCTCCGGCGACAAGGATCTCGAGTGTCCCGCCGCGCTCCGGCGACATGTGATGGACGTCGAAGTCCTCGATGTTGATGCCTTCGGCGGCGAGCGCCTGCGTGATGCCCGCGAACACGCCCGGTCGATCCGAGACGTGGACGGTGAGACGTTGCAGCGCGCCCGCGTCGTCGTAGGACTGCTCGAGCAGCTTGCGACGGTTGCCCGCCGCCTCACCGATCCACCGGGCCAGGAAGCCGGCGTCCCCGCGCGCAAGAGCCCGCTCCACCTCCTCGACCCGGCGGCGATGCTCGGCGAGCGCCGTGCCGAGCGCATCGGCGTTCTCGACGAAGATGTCCACCCAGATCCTCGGATTCGCGCCGGCGACCCGCGTCATGTCCTTCAGCGACCCACCCGCCGCCGACAGCGCCTCGTGCCCGTCGACCCGCGTGGAGCCGGCCTGGTTCAGAAGGAGGTTCGCGAGCGCATGCGGGAGATGGCTCGTTAGCGCGAGCAGCCGGTCGTGCGCCTGAGGGTCGACGGCGGTCGGGATGGCGCCCAGGGAGGCGACGAAGCCGTGCAGAGCCTGATACCGAGCCGGATCGGTCTCGGCGACGGGCGTCAGAAACCAGGTCGCTCCCTGGAAGAGCTCGGCGCTCGCGTGCTCGGGCCCTCGCGACTCCGAGCCACTGAGCGGATGGCCGCCGATGAAGCGGACAGGGTCGGCGACCCCGGCGCACAGCGCACCTTTCGTCGAGCCGACGTCAGTCACCGTGCACCCGTCAGGACTCGCCTCGAGCGTGGCGGCGACCTGCTCTGCGAGGGTCGCTACCGGGGCCGCGACCACCGCGAGCTCGGCGTCCTCGAGCGCCCCCTCGAGGGTCGTTCCCGTCAGATCGACGGCTCCGCGCGTGGCGGCGATCGCCATCGCGCCAGCATCGGGATCCCAGCCCGCTACCCGGTTCACGCCGGCGCGCTTTGCAGCGAGGCCGACGGATGCACCGATGAGCCCGGTGCCGATGATGGCGAGATGCGAGATACCCATGACCGCCGGGAAGTCTAGGCGCGCGTGCTCAGAACCCCCTACTGGAGCCGGTTCGCGAGACGGAGAAGCGCCTCGTCCGATCCTCGCGGGCCGACGAGCGAGAGTCCGAGCGGGCAACCGTCCAGCTCTGCGAGCGGGACCGAGATCTGGGGTAGACCGGCATGGTTCGCGACGCAGAGCAGCGAGATCGCCTGATACCGGCGCACGACCTCGACCTCGTCGCCCTTCGCTCCTCGAAGTGGAGCCGCGCCAGGAGCCGTGGGAAGGCAGAGCACGTCGCCCGCCTGGAGAAGTCGGTCGAGGAGCGAGCGAATCCGGTTGCGCTCTTGCCGGGCCGCTGAGGCCTCATCCACTCCGATCCGCGACGCTGCCTCGGCCCGCTCCCGGATCCCCGGTCCTAGCTCCGGCTGCGCGCGCTCGATCCACGCTCCGAGGCTCTGCCAGATCTCGAATCCCTGGACGATCCGAAAGCACTCCATCCACGCCTCGAGACCGTCGGGGCTGACCGTCACGTCGTCCCGAGCGCCGACAACCCGAGCGACGCGCCGAACGAATGGGTCGAGTGCCTCGCGAACCTCGTCTCCGACGAGCTCGAACGCGTCGCGGGCCACGAGCAGTCGGCGCGCGTCGCCCGGTAGAGCCTCACCGTCGAGGAGGGCGAGCCCAACGCGCTCGAGGATCTCCGGATCCCGGGCGAACCAGCCAACCGTGTCGAAGCTCGGCGCGAATGGGCAGATCCCCTCGAGCGGGATCCTGCCGTGCGTGGGCCGCACGCCGAGGAGGCCGCAGTAGCTCGCTGGGAGCCTGACCGAGCCGGCACAGTCGGTGCCGAGTGCCAGGTCGCACGCAGCGCCGGCGACGGCGGAGGCCGACCCGCTCGAGGAGCCTCCGGGAACGCGATCGGGACAGCCGGGATTGAGCGGGGTCCCGTAGTGGACGTTCTCGCCGGTCAGGCTGTACGTCAACTCGTCGGAGATCGTCTTTCCGACAAGCCTCCCGCCGGCCCCGAGAAGCCTCTCGACCGCCGGCGCGGTTCGCGTGGCCGGCGAATGCGTTTCGAGCCACGTGGGGCTCCCGAAGCCAGTCCGGTGCCCGGCGACGTCGAAGACGTCTTTCGCCGCGAAGGTCAGTCCGTCCAGGGACCCGCGAGAGGTCGGCTCGAGCTCCACTCGCTCACCCGGCACGAAGGCTCCGAGAGCTTCGGCAGAGAGACTCACAGCTCCGGCCGGATCAGCTCGGCCGGCTCGCGCCAGAAGGACGGGCGTCCACGCTTCAACGCGAGAATAGGCTGTGCGACCTCCGCCACGGCGAGGCGAGACGACTCGGCGTCCAGAACGACGAGGTCGGCGGGATTCCCGACCGCGATGCCATAGCCCTCGAGGCGGAGGATCCGTGCCGAGCGACTCGTGATCATGTCGAAGCAGGCCTCGGTCTCCGCCACGCTCCCCACCTGACAGACGTTCGCGTAGAGGTTCGCCATGCGCACGAGCGAACAATCACCGAACGGCGTGAACGGGTTGAGCACGTTATTCGATGAGAGCGAGCAGTTGACGCCGAGCTCGAGGAGGCGGTGCGCCGGGGTCACGCCACGCGGCACCGAGTGCCTCTCGGAGCGACCCATGAGGTAGAGGTCGGTCGAAGGGAGAACGGTGACGGCGACCCCCGCGTCAGAGAGGCGCCGCCCAATCCGCTCGAGCGCCTCGGGCGGAACGAGGGAGAGCTTCGTCACGTGGCCCACCGTGACCCGGCCACCCCAGCCTGTCTCGTCCGTCTTCCGGCACACGTACTCGACATCCATCGCGTCCGGCGAGTCGCCGAAGTCGAGGTGCATGTCGATGTCGACGTCGAACTCCCGCGCCAGCTCGAACACCCGGTCGATCTGACCACGAGGATCTGAGTCCGTGTACGGCGCCGCGCCGACCACCGTCGCCCCTCGACGCAGGGCTTCGACCATCAGCTCGTCGGTGCCGGGGTTGTTCAGGAGCCCCTCCTGGGGAAAGACGCAGAGCTCGAGGTCGATCGCCCAGCGGTACTCGTCGGCGAGCGGGAGAACGCCCTCGATACCGGCGAGACCGACGCCCGGATCCACCTCGACATGAGTGCGCATGTGCGTCGTTCCATGGAGAATCGACTTCTCGAGCGTCCGGGTCGCGCGCTCGTGGACGTCGTCCGGGGTGAACGTCGCCTTGGCGAGGGCCACCTGCTCGATCGCCTCCGCGAGCGTTCCCTCGTCTGAGCGGCAGCGGTCGAGCAGGCACGACTTGTCGAGGTGGATGTGCGTCTCGACGAAGCCGGGTGAGACAAGCCGGCCGGACAGGTCGATCCTCTCGCCCTCGGCGTGAAGGCCCGACCGGATCTCGACGATACGGCCGTCATCGATCCCGATATCGACAGTCCCGCGACTCTCCGCACCGGCGATGCGGACGTTCGCGAGGACGAGGTCGATCACGGGTCGCGCGTCGGGAAGACGTCGCGCTGGCGCATGAGCTCGGCCACACGAAACGCGACGTCGAGCGCCTGACGCGCATTGAGGCGCGGGTCGCAGAGCGATTCGTAGCGGTGCGAGAGCTGCTCCTCGAGCACGGCCTCCTCGCCCCCGAGGCACTCGGTGACGTCCTCGCCCGTGAACTCGAGGTGCACGCCGCCGGGCCACGCTCCCTCCTGCCAGCAGGCGGCGAAGAAGCCCTCGAGCTCGGCCATGATCGCGTCGAAATGTCGCGTCTTCACTCCGGAGGTCGTCCTGACCGTATTTGCGTGCATCGGGTCGCAGGCCCAGACGACGGGCTGCTCCGCACCTCGCACGGCCCCAATCAGGGCGGGAAGCGCCTCGACGACGTGCTCGGCGCCCATCCGCACCACGAACGTGAGGCGTCCGGGTACGCGCTGTGGATTGAGCCGCTCGCAGAGCTCGACGAGCTCGTGGGCGCTCGCAGTCGGGCCGACCTTCACCCCGAGCGGGTTGTTGACGCCGGCGAAGTACTCCGCATGCGCCCCGTCGACGCGCCTCGTGCGGTCGCCGATCCAGAGCATGTGAGCGGAGCAGTCGTACCAGTCACCCGTGAGCGAGTCCTTGCGGGTCAGGCCTTCCTCGTAGTCGAGCAGCAGGCCCTCGTGGCTCGTGTAGACGTCGACCTCGTGGAGCTCTCGGGCCGACTCGAGGTCGATCCCGCACGCGGCCATGAAGCGAAGGGCGCGCTCGATTTCGGATGCGAGCGCCTCGTACCGCTGGCCTTCGAGCGAGCTCGCGACGAACTCCTGGTTCCACGTGTGAACGCGGGTGATATCCGCGAAACCACCCTTCGTAAACGCCCGGAGGAGGTTGAGCGTCGCGGCCGACTGGTGGTAGGCCTGCACCATCCGGTCGGGGTCGGGGACGCGCGCCTCGGGCGTCGCGACGTCGTCGTGGATGATGTGGCCGCTGAACGACGGAAGCTCGACCCCGTCGACCTGCTCGACCGGTGACGATCGCGGCTTCGCGAACTGCCCGGCGATCCGGCCTACCTTGACGATCGGAAGCGTGCCACCGTAGGTCAGCACGGCCGCCATCTGCAGGAGGATCTTCAGCTTCTCGCGAATCGAGATCGCCGAGAAGTCGTTGAACGACTCCGCGCAGTCTCCCGCCTGGAGGAGGAACGCTCGCCCCTCCGACACCTCGCCGAGCGACGCGCGAAGCTGGCGCGCCTCGCCCGCGAAGACGAGCGGCGGCATAGCCTTCAGCCGTTCACGTGCCGCGTCTGCGCGGGCATCGTCAGGCCACTCGGGCTGGTGGGGCGCCGGGTGCGCACGCCACGAAGATGGGGCCCAGGACGATCGAACGACGGCCATCGTTCCAGTGTAGGGATAATCCCGAACGGCAATGCGCATCTTCTCGGGCATCCAACCGACGGGCGAGAAACACCTCGGCAACTACTCCGGCGGGTTCCGTCAGTACGTCGCGCAGCAGGAGCTCGGCGATGCCTACTTCTGCATCGTCGACCTGCATTCGATTACCGTCGGGTACGACCCGGATGTCCTCCGCGAATCGACGTTGTCGCTGGCGGCGCTGCTCTTCGCAACCGGACTCGACCCCGAGCGCTCGACCGTCTTCGTCCAGAGCCACAACGCCGACCACGCGTTCGGATGCTGGCTGCTCGGGTCCGTCGCGAGCTACGGCGAGCTGGGCCGGATGACCCAGTTCAAGGACAAGGGCTCCCAGCAGGAGTTCGTCTCCGCGGGTCTGTTCACGTATCCGGTGCTGATGGCGGCAGACATCCTCCTCTACCAGGCCGACTCCGTGCCGATCGGCGACGACCAG
>JBBQXH010000133.1:0-6893 GCA_038209835.1 Gaiellales bacterium
CGTCTGCCCCGGAGTGATCGACACGCCGCTGACCGACCTCTTCCTCGACGACAGCGACGATCCGCAGGGCCTTCGAGCTGAGTACGCTGCCGCCGCTCCCGTCAACCGGATGGGCACCGCGCGCGAGGTCGCGAACTGCATCCTCTTCCTCGCCTCCGACGAGGCATCGTTCGTCACGGGATCCGCTCTCGTCGTCGACGGCGGGACGATGGCGATCGCGTGAGCCCCCGCGCATCGGGGCTCCTCCGGGTCGCCGGCTCGGCCGTCTGCTTCGGCCTGCTCGGAATCTTCGCGCGACTCGCCTACGATCACGGAGCGAACGTCGCCGGAGTGGTCGCCGCGCGTGCGGCCATGGTCGTCCCGCTCTTCGCGGTTCTCGCACTTCGGAGCAGCGGGACAGCCCGCCGCCGCGACGCGAGAAGCGCGGCCCCGCTTCTCGTCCCGATGGTGTTCCTGTCGGTCATTCAAACCGTTACCTACTTCGTCGCCGTGGATCGCATGTCACCGGCACTCGTCACCCTCGTGATCTACATCTACCCGGCGATCACGGTGATCGGATCGCGACTCCTGGGCTGGTCGTCGCTCGGGGGGCTGGCGGTGCTGGCGACCGGGTTGACGATGGCCGGGATCGTCGTGACGCTCGGCATCCCGAACGGTGAGATCGACGGGGTGGCGGTTGCCTGCGCGTTTGCCAACGGAGTCTCGTTCGCGGTCTTTCTTCTGCTGGCGCAGGAGGCGCTCCGGCGCGCAGATCCGCTGACCGTGTACGCGGCCGGTGGCGCTCCGGCAGGGGCAATTCTTCTGGTCGGAGCCTTCGTCGTTGCTGACCCGCAGTTCGGCTCAGGCGGGGTTGCCGTCGCAAGCATCCTCTGCGCGGGACTCGTCTCCACCGTGCTCGCGACGCTTCTCCAGCTCACCGGCGTCCGGCGCCTTGGCAGCGCGTCCACCGCCGTGGTCACGAGCCTCGAGATCGTCACTGTGGTCGCCGCGAGCGCGATCGTCTTCGGAGAGCCCGTGGGTGCCGGCCTCGCCGTCGGCAGCGCGCTCGTCATCGCCGGGGCGGTGCTTGCGCCCCGAGGCGTCAGGCTGCTCAGGAGCCCGGATAGGCCTCGATGCGGGCCCGATGACCAGTCGAGCGAGCCAGCGCCGAGTCGGTCGTGAGCAGCGGTGCGTCGAGCGCCTCGGCGAGCGCGATGTAGGCGGCATCGTAAGCCGTCAGGTTGTGACGGAGATCCCAAACGCGCTCGAGCAGCGGATACACGGGGAACCGAACCATTGCCAGCTCAGCAAGGGCGCGAAGCGTGCCAAGAGCCCGGTGTGAAGGCAACCGCCCCCCGAGCCCGAGGCCGCGCACCGCGCTGGCCACCTCGGCATCGATCAGGTGCGGTGCGGAAACCGTCCCGGAAGCCTCGAGCCGCACGCGAACCCAGCCGGCTTGCGGCTCGAGCTCGAGGAGGTAGTCGACAGCGGCCGACGCGTCGAGGACGATCACGCCGCGTCGCGCGCGCGCCGAATGATCTTCGCGGAATCAATGCTCTGATCGACGGGCTCCATCGCTCTGATGCGCTCGGAGATCTCCTCGATCGTTGGTAGTTCCGCAATGCGGGCGAGCTCCACGGTGAGGTAATCGGACAGCGACATGCCGGCCTTGGCCGCTCGCGACTTCAATGTCGCGTGAATGTCGTCAGGGACGTTCCGGATCTGGATCATCTTGGACATGTGTATCAAGCATATCACATGCTCAGCACATGTCCTATGGACCTGACTCCTACGGCCAGGTGAAGTCCGGCTCCCGACGGCGCTTCGGCACCTCGATTGCCTCCAGGATCACGCCGAAGTCCCGCTCCGTGTCGAAGTACGCGTAGCCGCCGTCGCCGTCGAGGCCGTAGCCGCAGCCGGACTGCGTGCACTCGTAGCCGGCTGCCGCCATGGACGCCAGCGACTCGTCGATCGAGTCGACCCAGAAGCCGAGATGGTGGAGGCCGGTGCTCCCCCGCTCGAGGAACTCGTGGTAGATGCTCGGGCCGTCGAGTGGCTGGATCAGCTCGATCTGCGGCGTCAGCTGGTTGAGCGCGATCCGCATCGTGTACGAGCCGGGCTCACCCCGGTAGCGCACCTCGGGGATGAACCCTGCGCCGTAGGTGAAGCCGCGCCAGGGCCCGCCACCCCAGAGGCCGTCGTAGCGCTCGAGCGCAGCCTCGAGGTCGGGGACGACGATCCCGATCTGACTCGCCCCGCGTCCGTCGATTATCGGGAGGCGAGCCAGGTCACTCACGAGAACTCGATCAGCACCTTGCCGAGCTTGCCGCTTCCCTCGAGCCGATCGAACGCGGACGCGATGTCGTCGGCCGGGAAGATGGAATCGACGAGTGGCCGCATCCGACCCGACGCGAGCGCCGGAACGACCTCCTTCTCGAACGCGCGGATCACGGTGCCCTTCTCCTCGAGTGGACGGGCGCGAAGAACCGTGCCACGGATCGACGCCCGCTTGACCATGAGCGAGAGGAGCGGCAAGGAGATCTCCTGGCCCGCGCCGACTCCCACGATGACGATGCGGCCCTTCCGCGCCAGCGCGTCGAGGTTGCCGGGGAAATGAGGCGCTCCGACGAGCTCGAGGATCACGTCGACGCCCGCCCCTCCGGTGAGCTCGAGCACCGCCTCGGCGAACCCCTCGTCGCGAACCACTTCAGCGCCGAGCCCCGAGACGAGATCGGCTGCGGCGTCCGAACGGACGGTGCCGAGAACGCGCGCTCCCATCGATACGCCGATCTGAAGGGCCGCGCTCCCAACGCCGCCCGACGCGCCGTGCACGAGAAGCGCCTCGCCGGGACGCAAGCCGGCCTGGCTCGAGACGGCGTCGTGCGCCGTGATGAAAGCCTCCGGGACGGCCGCAGCATCCCGCTCGTCGAGAGCGTCGGGTACCCGAGCAACGCAGCGCTCGTGGACGGCGACACGATCGGCGAGCCCGCCGCCGCCGACCAGGCCGAAAACGCGGTCACCGGGCGCCCACGCCGTGACACCGGCGCCGCAGGACTCGACGACGCCCGAGACCTCGAGGCCGGGAACATCGGGCGAGCTCCCGGGTGGCGCGGGATACCTTCCCGCCCGCTGCTGGAGGTCAGCCGGATTCAGACCCGCAAAGCGGACGCGAACGAGGACGTCCTCATCGCCGGGCACGGGATCGGGTCGCTGCTCGACCCGGACGACCTCATTCCCGCCCGCGCCCGTGAAGACGACGGCCTTCACGACGTCAACTCCCCTAGAAGCCTCAGGCTCGCCTCGAGGCGCTCACGCTGATCGGCGACCCCGGCCCGGTTGTCGAGACCTTCGACGGTGAGGAAGAACTCGCGGTCCGCGATTCCACGCCGGAGCGCCGCCGTCAGCGCGGCGAGGTCGGCGACTCCTTCTCCCGGATAGCGATACAGCACCTCGAACCCGCGGCGATGGTACCCGTCGTCGGTCGGGATCGAACGGAAGACGTAGTCCTTGACGTGACCCGCACGGGCGAGCGGGGCGAGCGCTTCGACAACGGGAACGGGCTCGTCGAGCGCCGCCACGGGGTTGATCAGGTCGAGGAAGACCCCGATCGAGTCCCGGCCGACCGCCTCGACGATCGAGCGATACTCGTCGGCGGTGAAATCGGAGTGGTTCTCGAGCAGCAGCGTGATGCCGTCCTCGGCGGCGATCGGCGCGGCACGGCGCAAGACCTCGGTCACGTACACGCGCTCGAGCTCGATCAGATCCGGGCGCCCGAAGAGCTCTGCGCGATAGAAGCCCGAGACGACCCGAAGGTGCGGGCTCCCGAGTGCAACCGCCCTCGCGAGCCACGACTCGACGCGGCCGACGCCGACCGACGGCTCATCGCCGTTTCGGCCTTCGCCGAGGAAGTCCCCCGAGGCGAGGAGAACGAGCCCGAGCGACCGGGCGCGCTCGGCCAGAGCATGGAGCGCTTCCAGGTCGCGGTCGCGGACGTGGTGCAGATTGACCTGGACGCATTCGGCGCCGAGAGACGCAGCCTCCTCGAGCACGTCTTCGATCGCGACCTCTCCCGCCTCGAGGCGCAGGTGCCAGCACAGGGTGTCCGCACCGAGCCGGATCATCGGCTCAGCGAGATGGAACCGGATCGCTCACGTATCCGAGGGCCTTCGAGATGTCGGCCGCGGAGCGGGCCACGAGCGCCCGGCTGGCTTCTTCGTTGTCTCCGAGGATTGCCGGTTGCGGCCCGCTCATCGAGAGCGCCGCGCAAACCTTGCCGTTGTGGTCGAAGATCGGTGCGCCGACCGCGGCCATGCCGATCACCACGTCGCCGTCGCTGACCGATGTCCCACTTTCCCGAGCGGTCTCGAGCGCGCCGAGGAGGGCCGCCTTCGAGACCGGCGTCGCCGGGGTGAAGGGCTCGAGCTTGCCATGCCCGATGTACTCCTCCCAGAAAGCGGGCGGCTCGAAGGCAAGGAGAGCGCGAGGTCCGGCCCCGACGTGCAGGGGCAGCGAGCCACCGAGGCGAAGCGCCATCGACTGCACCCAACGGCCGTCGAGCCGTTCGATGCAGACTGCTTCGTTTCCGCGCCGGATGCAGAGGAAGACCGTCTCCTCCGTCTCCTCGTGCACGCGCTCCATCACCGGCAGCGCCGCCTGGCGCTCGTCGAAGCGCGCGACCACGGCGCTCCCCAGGCGAAGCAGCTTGAGCCCGAGGCGGTATGTCCCCCGGCGCGAGCCCGGCTCCACCATGTCGAGCGTCTGCAGGCTGGCCAGAAGGCGGTACACCGTGCTCCTCGGCTCCCCGATCAGGTCGGCGAGGCGACCCGCGCTCACTTCCTGCTCCTCGGCGAGCACGTCGAGGATGAAGGCCACCTTCCCCAGAACCTGTACCTGGTTGCCTCGATCCATCGTTGCGAATACTCTCACGTCACGGACCTCGTATCCACTATGCGATAACCGCCCGCAGGGGGAACCATGTCGACAGAAACCGCTCGTGTTACCGACCCACCGGAGTCGGCTGACCTCGAGAGCCTCTACGAGCGAATGCTCAGGATCCGGCTGCTCGAGGATGCCGTCCACCGCCTCTTCCTGAACAACGAGGTCGAGGGCACGACGCATCTCTATCAAGGGCAGGAGGCAGTCGCGGTCGGTGTCTGCGACGTTCTCGAGCCCGGCGACACGGTCGCGGCGACCTACCGCGGCCACGGCGCGTGTCTCGCCATGGGCGTCGACCAGACGGCGATCCTCGCCGAGTTCCTCGGGCGCACGAGCGGGACGAACGGCGGCCGCGGCGGCTCCATGAACGTCATCGACCTCGAGCGCGGAGTGATCGGCTGCTTCGGGATCGTCGGCGGGTCGATCGCCGCCGCGACGGGAGCCGCGCTCGCGTCGCAACTCCGGAAGGACGGCACCGTCGCGGTTGCCTTCTTCGGCGACGGCGCGGTCAATCAGGCGTATTTCCACGAGTGCCTCAACTTCGCCGGGGTGCGAAAGCTCCCCGTCGTGTACGTCTGTGAGAACAACCTCTACAGCGAATGGAGCGCCATGGCCGCGGTGACGGCCGGCGGCGCGATCTCGGCTCGCGCGGCCGCCTACGGGATGCCTGGCATCGACGTCGACGGCAACGACGTTCTGGCCGTCCGGGCCACCGCAGCCGAGGTCGTCGCGCGGGCGCGCAGCGGTGACGGGCCCACGCTCCTCGAGGCGAAGACCTACCGCCACAAGGGCCACTCGCGCGTCGATCCGGGCAAGTACCGGCCGAAGGACGAGGTCGAGGAGTGGCTAGGCCGTGACCCGATTCCACGGCTCGGCGAAAGCCTCGACAGCGGAGCGGTCGCGCGGCTCCAGGAAGGCGTCGAACAGCGGCTCGAGGAGGCGCTCACCGCCGCTCGAGGCGCCGCCTACCCCGATCCCGAGGCCGCGGTCAGCGCCTACAAGGGAGGGAGCTAGCGATGCCCCAGATCAGCTTTCGCGACGCGATCCGGGACGGTCTCGCCGAGGAGATGGAGCGCGACGTGAACGTCGTCATCATCGGCGAGGACGTCGAGCCCGGCGGGGTCTTCAACGTGACGCCCGGCCTCGCCGAGCGCTTCGGGCACGACCGGGTCGTCGACACCCCGATCTCCGAGCTGGCGTTCACGAGCGCCGCGTTCGGCGCCGCTGTGAAGGGCATGCGCCCGGTCGTCGAGATCATGTTCGGCGACTTCCTCGGTCTCGTGGTCGACACCCTCGTCAACCAGGCGTCCAAGTACTGGTACATGTCGAACGAGCAGGCGAGCGTCCCGCTCGTCGTTCGCTCGGCAGTCGGCGCCGGCGCCCGCTTCGGCGCGTGCCACTCGCAGACTCCGGTGAGCTGGTTCCTCGCGGAGCCCGGCCTGAAGCTCGTCGCTGCATCGACACCCGCGGACGCGAAGGGTCTGATGAAGGCCGCGGTTCGCGACGACAACCCCGTGATCTGCTTCGAGCACAAGATGCTCTACGGCAGGAAGGGCGAGGTCGCCGACGGGGATGTCGCAATCGTTCCGATCGGCAAGGCATCCATCAGGCGCGTCGGCGGCGACGTCACGATCGTCGCCGCGATGGCGGCCGTCGAGAAGTCGCTCGCCGCCGCCGAGGAGCTCGCCGCTGAGGGAATCAAGGCCGAGGTGATCGACCTCCGCTCGCTCCGTCCGCTCGACGGCGACACGATCGCCGAGTCGGCCGAGAAGACGAAACGCCTCGTCGTCGTCGAAGAGGGGCCCCCGACCGGCGGGTACGCCGGAGACGTCATCGCGACGGCAGTCGAGCTCGCGGGCCCGATCAGCGCCCGCCGGGTCACGATGCCAGACATCCCGGTGCCGTTCAGCGCACCGCTCGAGGATGCCGCGCTCGTTCCGATCGGCAAGGCATCTATCAGGCGCGTCGGCGGCGACGTC
>JBBQXH010000134.1:0-6834 GCA_038209835.1 Gaiellales bacterium
GGCTCGTCCGCGAGGACGATCGGAGCTGCCCGCGCCGCGGCCGCGGCGATCGCGACCCGTTGCTGCTCGCCGCCCGAGAGTTCGCGCACCCGGGCCGATCCCCTGTCGCCGAGGCCGAAGATCGTCAGTGCCTGGCGTGCGTCGCACTGCCCGGCCGAACGCGATCCTGCCAGTCTGAGCGAGACCGCGACGTTCTCGGCGGCCGTGAGGTCAGACCAGAGATTCCCGCTTTGCAGGACGAGTGCGACATCGCGGGCGCGATAGCCGGCGAGCTCGTGGTCGGTGAGCATCCCGAGCGAGCGGCCGAATGCGCGGATCTCGCCGGCCGAGGGCTGCTCCAGCCCGGCGGCGAGATGCAAGAGCGTGCTCTTCCCGGAGCCCGACGGCCCGAGAACGGCGACGAACTCGCCTCGCTCGACGCGCAAATCGAGCCCGCGCAGCGCGACGGTCTCGGTCGGACCGGAACGGAAGATCTTGAAGACGTCGTGGCACTCGAGCGCGGGCCACTCGATCTCGGCGAGCGGCTGCTCCGGCTCCCGGTAGAGGCTCTTCACGGCGCCAGGGGTGCGTGTTACTTCCACCGGAAGCTCTCGATCATCTGCCTGTAGGCATCGACGTTGTCGACACCCTGCGGAGTCGCGAGATCGACGACCGCGAGCTTTCCCGCGCTCGACAGGTAGTACCTGTCGACCTCGAGGGTGACGGTCTTGCCCGTGACCTCGTTCGGCTGACTGTGGGTCGAGTACGTGGCCTTCACGGCGGGGCTTCCGGAAACCGTGACCGAGGTCGGGGTCGCGAAGGTCAGCGATGGGCTCTGCGCCTTCAGCGCGTCGAGCTGAGAGGTGACGGCCGAGACGGCGGGGAGAGCTCCGGCGGCGACGACCACATGGACGACGTTGTTCTTGTCTCGGAAGGTCACGTCCTTACCGGTTCCCTTCTGGGCCCAGCCCTCCGGGTACTGCATCGAGTACCCCGCCGGCGCGTCGGCGAAGGTGAGGAAGACCTGGTTGTCGGGGATATCGCCGGCCGCGGCAGAGTTCGCCTCGGCAGCGAGGACGCTCGGCGAGGTCGCGCTCCCGGTGGCCTGGGATGCCGAGCCCGAGGAGGAGGAGGAGGAGGATCCGCACCCGGTAGCGATCAGGCCAATTGCCGCAACGGGGGCGATGAGCAGAGCGAGTCTTCGTGTCTTCATGCGCCCAGGATCGCGCGAGGCACCTGACAGGCGCCTGAACGCCGAGGCTTCGCTCCACGGTTCGGCCCGGCTCGCCCGCTCTCATCGAAGTTTCATCTGGCGGCTGCAACCTTGGGGCTGTGGATCAATCCCAGGAGGCTCGCTCAGTGTTCCCTTCCAGAAGACAGCTTCTTGCTTCGGCAGCAGTTCTCGCGGTTCTCGGCTCGTGCGCGCTCGCCTCTGGGTGCGGCGGCGGCGCAAATGCGGCCCCGGTCGTTCCGAAAGCCACCGAGGCGACGTTCGACCCGGCCAACTTCGGCGATCCGGCCACCGGCGCGAACGACTACTTCCCGCTGAAGCCCGGAACGCAATGGGTTCGCGAGGGCACGACTGACATCGGCAGCCGGCGCGTGCCGCACCTCGTGACGACCACCGTCACGGACGTCTACCGCGAGGTTAACGGCGTGCGCACCGTGGCGGTGCTCGACCATGAGGTCGACGGCGGGCAGATCTCGCAGGAGTCGCTCGACTATCTGGCTGAGGACAAGGATGGGAACCTCTGGTACCTCGGCGGGTACACCGAGGAGTTCGAGGGCGGGCGCTTCGTCTCGGCCCTCGACGCGTGGCTGAGCGGCGTCAAGGGAGCCAAGGCCGGCCTGCTCGTACAGGCCCACCCGAAGCTCGGCACTCCGCTGTACGCCGTCGCTCAACCGGATGCAGAGGAGGGTGACGTTGCCGAGGTGATCCAGGTCGGCGCGAAACGCTGCGTCCCGTTCAAGTGCTTCAACGACGTGCTGATCGTGCGCGAGGGCAAGGCCTCGGCGCCGGACAACGAGTTCAAATACTACGCGCGCGGCGTCGGCCAGATTGACAACGTGCCGCGCTCCGCGAGCGTCCACAAGGACGTCGAACAGCTGGTCAACCTGACCCAGCTGAGCCCGAAGGCCCTCGCGGAGGTCAGCGCCGAGGCGCTCCGGCTCGACAGGCACGCGATCGAGACGGCTCCGACGGTCTTCGGGAAGTTCCCCGCTGGGAAGCGCGGATGAGCGCCGGGCCGCTGATACAGGTCGAAGGCCTCTCCAAGACGTACCGCGAGAACGAGCAGGAGACCCGCGTACTGCTGGAGGCGTGCTTCGAGTTGAACCGGGGTGAGACGGCCAGCCTGGTCGGCTCCTCGGGCGCCGGAAAGTCCACCTTGCTGGCAGTGCTCGCAGGCCTGATGCTGCCGGACTCGGGGACGGTGTGCTTCGATGGCGAGGACGTCACCGCGATGGACGAGGCTGCCCGCGCTGGTCTCCGCGCCAGGCGGATCGGGGTCGTTCTTCAAAACGACAATCTGATTCCGTTCCTGACCGCGGCCGAGAACGTCGAGCTGGCGATCGAGCTCGCGGGAGGCGATTCGACCGGCGGACGGTCGAGGGAGCTGCTCGAGGAGCTCGGTCTCGCCGACCGTCTCGATGACCTCCCGCGCCGCCTCTCAGGTGGAGAGTCGCAACGCGCCTCGCTGGCGGTGGCCCTTGCCAACCAACCGGACCTGCTGCTGGCCGACGAGGTCACCGCCGAGCTCGATTCCGCCAACGCCGATTTGGTGGTCGACGCCATTCTCGCTGCCTCGCGAGACAGCGGTTTGACCGTGCTGATGGTGACCCACAGCGCCGAGCTCGCCGAGCGAACCGGGCGCCGGCTGCGGGTCGTCGACGGCGGAGTGATCGAAGCGTGAGACGCCCTGTGTCAACCCATAACCTTCGCGCGTTCCTCGGGTGTCGCTGCGGGTGCGGGGCCGGAGGGCACAGTGTGGGTAACACGGGCCCGGAAGGCCCTGTGCCTGCAGCGGCGCCAGGCGTCGGCGGAGCCGGGCTCCGCCCGGCGGGAGCCGTCGCCGGCGAGGGACGCGCGTGAGCGGTGCAAGGGTTGAGGTCGAGTCGGTCTCGAAGCACTTCGACACCGATGCCGGGGTCGTGCGCGCCGTCAATGGGATCACCCTCACCGTTGAGCCTGGCAACAGTCTCGCGATCACCGGCCCGAGCGGCTGTGGAAAGTCCACTCTGCTCTCGATCATCGGGGGGCTGGAGGCACCCAGCGAGGGCCGGGTGACGATCGGCGACAACGTGGTCTCGGAGCTCTCCGAGGGACGCCGTGCGCGTCTGCGCCGCGAGCAGCTGGGATTCGTCTTCCAGTCGCAGAACCTGCAGCCGTTCCTCACCGCGGTCGAGAACGTTAGCCTCGCGCTTGCGCTCAATTCGAGCGCGGAGGGGTATGAGCGCTCGCTCGAGCTCCTAGATGGTCTCGGGCTGGCCGCGGCCGCAGGGAAGTACCCGGATCAGCTTTCTGGCGGGGAGCGGCAGCGGGTGGCGGTCGCGCGCGCTCTCGTCCATCGCCCGCGCTTGATCCTCGCGGACGAGCCCACCGGTTCGCTCGATACGGACAACTCGATCGCGGTGATCGACCTCTTGGTGGCGGCTCAGCTGGAGGTTGGGGCGACGCTGATCGTGATCACCCACGATCCGGCAATCGCCGGGCGGCTCGACCGCGAGGTCAGGCTGCGCGACGGTGCCGTGGTAGCTGACCCCGCTCCTGTGGTGCGGGCGGAGCAACTGAGCGCCCGTGTTTAGCTATGCGCGTCGTGACCTGCTCCGAAACCCTCGGCGAACCCTGGCTTCGCTCGTGGGAGTGGTGCTGGGCATAGGCCTCTTCTCGGCCGTGCTCTTCTTCATCGACGGCTCGGGCGCGTCCCTGACCAAGCGGGCGGTCGCGCCCGTGGTGCTCGACATGCAGCGGGTGCTCTCGACGCCCTTCGGGGAGGGGCTCCGGCTCGAGGAACGCCTGTCGACGCAGGGGGCGCTTCGCACCGGTGACCAGACGAAGGTGACGCTGACGGTTCGAAATGACGGCTCGACTCCCGCCAACGAAGTGGTTGTTCGCGATTCGCCCGCGGAGGGCCTCGAATATGTCCCCGGCACGGCCACCAGGGACGGGGCGGCGATCCGCGATGTCGCAGGTCAGAGTCCGTTCGCCCACGGTCCCGCCGAGATCGGTCACAACATCGGCACGGTCGCTCCAGGCGCGACTGTCGAGCTGCGCTACGTCGCTCGTGCTCGCCAGGACATCCCGGCGGCAGCCGAGATCCCGCTGAGCGGCACGATCTCGAGCCGCGAGGTCACGCTGCCCGATCCCGCCAACCGCCCCGACCTGGTGCCACAGGACGAGTTACGCAACCGAATCGCGGAGGTTCCGGGCGTCGTGGCGGCTGACGAGCTGTCGTTCGCCAGCCTCGTTCCAGGCTCGCTGAGCGGTGGTGGCAAGACGGTGAACAGGCCGATCCGGGTCTTCGGGTTCGCTCGTGCCTATGCCGAGCACCACCCGACAGTCAGGCTCGCGGCCGGCTCGTTCGACCCCAGCTCGGCGCTGCTCAGCGCCGAGGCGTCGAAAGCGCTCGGAGTCAGGGCGGGCGGAGAGGTCAGGCTGACCCTGCCAGGTGGCGCGCCTCCCGTGACGCTGCCTGTCAGCGGCGTCGTCGACCTGTCGCGGGCGCGGCCTCTCTTCAACAGCCGCAAAGGTATGAAGCTCGAGGACTTCCTCTATGTCGCTGACTCGGTCGTCATCAGTCCTGAGATGTTCCGCAAGCTGGTCGTACCCGCCTTCCGCGCCACGAGTGCCGCTCGCGGCAACGCCCTCGAGGTCAAGAGCCCACCGACCCTCGAGGTCGACGTGCTGGTCGACCGTTCGCTGCTCAAGTCCGATCCCGCGGCTGCTCTGGTACAGACGCAGGCGATCGGGAAGGCGATCAGAACGATCGCGCCCCAGCGAGACTTCCTGCTCGACAACCTGTCGAACACCCTCCAAGTCGCGAAGGCAGACGCCGCGGTCGCCAAGCGAATGTTCCTGTTCCTCGGCCTGCCGGGCCTGCTGCTCGCCGCCTTCCTGGCCGCGTACGCGGGGAGCATTCTCGCCAGCACCCAGCGGCGTGAACACGCCAACCTTCGCCTGCGTGGAGCACACCGCGGCCACCTGACCCGCATTCTCATCTACCGCACGGTTGCGCTGGCCGGCGTCGGATCGATCCTCGGTACGCTCGCCGGCTTCGTCTCGGTGATCGTAGTGCTCGGGCCCTCGGCTCTGTTCGAGGCCTCACCGGCCGCGCTCGGGATCTCGGCGCTGGTGGCAATCGGGTCGGGGATGCTCGCCACCGGCCTCGCTCTGTACCTTCCGGGCCGGCGCGCACTCAGCCGAGAGGTCAGCGGCGAGCGGCGCGAGATGGCCGTCGAGCGCACGCCCCGATGGCGCCGTCTGAGGCTCGACTTCGCCGCCGTGGCCGTCGCGGCGATCGCCGTAGCGATCGCGCTCCGGACGGCGGCCTTCAACACTCCCGCCGGATCGGTGTCGACCGGCGAGGCGACCACGCTTCACTCCTACCTGCTGCTGTTGCCGCTGACCGCCTGGTTCGCGGGGACACTGCTCTCCGTGCGCGGCTTCGAGGCGGCGGCGAAGCACCTCCCCGTGACGGCCCCACCCCGGTTCGGTTCTCTCGTCAGGGGCATTCTCAGTCGAAGCCTCAGCAGGCGCTCGCGGCCGCTCGCCACAGGGATCGTCGGCGTCGGGTTGGTGGTCGCTTTCGGCATGGCGATCGCAGTCTTCGCGGCGACCTACGACAGCGCCAAGGCCGCGGATGCCGAGTTCACGGTCGGATCGAATCTGCGGGTGACGCCCAGCCCGCTCAGCCATCAGCAGCACCCGCCGGCCTTCGCCGCGGATCTTCGCGTCGCCGGGATCTCCACCGTGACGCCTGTCGTCGCGAGCCTCGAGAACGCGTTCCTGCGGAGCGACTTCAACAGCGATATCAAGAACCTTGCGGCGATCGACCCTGCCAGCTTCGGACAGACTGCGGCGCTGTCAGACTCGTTCTTCCCCGGCAGTACCGCCGCGAAGGCGATGGCGGCGCTCAGGGCCGATCCGAAGGCGATCCTCGTCGACTCGACGTCTGCGAGCGAGCTGAAGCTCGAGCCGGGCGACAGCGCCGAGGTGCTGCTCGCGAGCGGAACCAAGCACCAGCAGCTCAGGACGATGACGGTGGCCGGCGTGTTCGACCGCCTCCCGGGATTCCCGGAGAAGCTTCACATCATCGCGAACCTCGGCTACTACCAGGCCCAGACCGGGGTGCGCGAGGTCGACTTCTTCCTGGCACGGACCACCGACCAGAGTAACGGTGGGCTCAGCAAGGCGACCTCCGCCCTCGAAACGGGGCCGGCAACGCGCGATTCGCTCAACATCGACTCGACCGAGACGACCTTCAACAAGGACCAGTCCAGCCTGACCGCCCTCAACATCCGCGGCCTTGTCGACCTGAACTCGTTCTACACGTTGCTGATCAGCGCCGCGGTGATCGCGATCTTCGTCTTCGGCCTGATGCTGCAGCGACGGCGTGAATACGTGACCCTGCGCGCCCAGGGTCTGTCGTCAGGAAGGCTGCAGGCGCTGATCCTCGGCGAGGCCGCGTTCGTCGGTCTCAGCGGGCTGGTGGCAGGAGTCCTCGTGGGCGCCGGCATGGGCATGCTGCTCGTCCGCATCCTCCAGCCCCTCTTCATCCTGCCGCCGGTCACGACGATCCCGTTTGGGAGGGCCGCCCTGCTAGCGGGCTTGGTCATTGCGGCGACACTCGTATCGAC
>JBBQXH010000135.1:0-6825 GCA_038209835.1 Gaiellales bacterium
CTCGCACGACGGCGAGGTCACCGATGACGTGTTACGTACCGCGACGGCGTACGGCGCTGTGCTTGCCTCGTTCAGCGTCGAGGAGATCGGCAGCGCGCGCATCTGGCGCCTGACGCCGGAGGAGATCGACGAGCGCATCGAGGTGTTCCGGCAGATGACGCGGTTTGAGTCGCTCCCGTTCGTGGCGAGCCCCGCCGCCGGTCTCTAAAGAGCCAGTCCGGGGTCCTCGAGGAACTGCTTCAGCGTCCGCAGGAAGTCCGACGCGGTTGCGCCGTCGACCGCCCGGTGATCGCACGAGAGGGTCATCTCCATGCGCGACCGAACCGCGACCTCCCCGTCGATCGCCACGACCTGCTCCTGGATCGCGCCGGTCGCGAGGATGCCGACCTGAGGCGGGTTCAGGACGGCGAAGAAGCGCTCGACCTCGAACATGCCGAGGTTCGAGATCGTGAAGGTCCCGCCTTCGAGATCGTCCGGCGTGAGCCTGTTCTCGCGCGTGCGCGCGACGATGTCCGCGCGGGCTCCAGCGATCTCGGGAATCGACTGCGCCTCGCAGTGGCGAATCACGGGAACCACGAGCCCGTTCGGGATGGCGACCGCGAGGCCCACATTGGCCGTCGAGAAGAGGCGCACCTGGTCGCCCTCGTAGTGCGCGTTCATGCCGGGATGGCGTAGCAGCGCGACGGCGGAGACCTTCGTCAGGATGTCCGAGTAGGTCGGTCGTGGCGCACCCTCGGGTGTCAGCTCGAGCAGGCGCTCGCGAAGCTCGATCGCCCTCGTCATGTCCGCAGTCATCGAGATCGCGAAGTGCGGGGCCTGCCATGCCTCGGAGAGTCGGCGAGCAATCGTCCTTCGGACGCTCGTCAACGGCAGAACCTCGCTCCCCGCTGTCACCGGAACCGGCTTCGCTTCCCAGGCGGGCGCCGCGGCGGCGCGCTCGACGTCCTCGGCGACGATCCTGCTGTCCGGGCCGGTGCCGACGACGCGTCGCAGGTCGATGTCCCGCTCACGGGCCATGCGTCGCGCGAGCGGAGACGCCTTGAGGCGCCCGCCTTCATCCGCGGCCGTGCTCGAAGCCGGCTCCGCATCGGCCTTCGCTGCGGCCGCTTCACGACCCTCGTCGCGCTCGGGCTCCTGGGCGGGCGCCGGTGCCGGCACCTCGGCGCTCTCGGCAAGCGCTGGATCGGCGTCGGCGGGAACGGGGCTCACCGGCGGCGCCTCGACGGTCACTTCCTCGCCGGCCTCGCCGATGACGCAGATTGCCCTGCCCACCTCGATCTCCTCGCCTTCGCCGGCGAGGATCCGGAGCAGGACTCCGGCCACTGGAGACTCGACCTCCTGGGTCACCTTCTCGGTATCGAGCTCGTAGAGCGGCTCGTCCTGGGCGACGGTGTCACCTTCCGCCTTCAGCCAGCGGACGATCGTGCCGGACTCCATGCCCTGCCCGAGGCGCGGGAGCGTGACCTCAGTCGACATGCCTCCGCCTACGACCTCTCGAGCGTTCGACGGACGGCGGCGGTAACGTCTTCCTTGTGGGGCACGACGTACTGCTCCATGACAGGCGCGAAGGGGAGCGGTGCGAACTTCGACCCCACCCGCTGGATCGGCGCGTCGAGGTAGTCGAAGGCTTCCTCCTGCACGACGGCGGCGATCTCGGCGCCCCAACCCATCCGCGTCACGGCCTCGTGGGCCACGACGCAGCGGCTGGTCTTCTTCACCGAGGCGATCAGCGACTCCTCGTCGAGCGGCAGGAGCGTTCGCGGGTCCCAGACCTCGACGGAGATCCCCTCGGCCTCGAGCTCGGTTGCGGCCTTCAGCGACTCGTGGACGAGGCGTCCGGTGGCGACGACCGTCACATCGTCGCCTTCCCGGTGCACCCGTGCCTTGCCGAACTCGAGTGACTTCGGCTCCTCCGGCACCTCGCCCTTGACCGGATACAGGAGACGGTGCTCGAAGAAGAGCACGGGATTGTCGTCGTAGATCGAGCTCCAGAGCAGATCGCGGGCGTCGATCGGAATCGAGGGAAACACGACCTTCAACCCCGGCACGTGCACGAACCACGCCTCGAGCTGCTGGGCGTGCTGCGCGCCCGGCGACCAGCCGGCGCCGCCCTGCGTGCGGATCGTCAGCGGCACCTTCAGCTGGCCTCCCGACATGTATCGGTGCTTCGCCGCCTGGTTCACGATCTGCTCCATCGCCAGCGTCGTGAAGTCCTGGTACATGATCTCGACGATCGGCCGCATCCCCTGGATCGCAGCGCCGATCCCGGATCCGACGATTGCCATCTCGGAGATCGGCGTGTTGCGGACGCGCTCGGAGCCGAACTCCTGCAGCATCCCCTGGGTCACGCCCATCGACCCGCCCATCTCGGCGATGTCCTCGCCCATGATGAAGACGTCCGGGTCGCTGCGCATCGCCTGCACCATCGCGTCGCGCACGGCCTCGCGGTAGCTGATCTCAGGCATAGATGTTCTTCATCGCGTCCTCAGGCCGCGGATCGGTGCCGTTCTTCGCGAACTCGACCGAGCCCTCGACGACCTGGACGGCTGCCCGCTCCATCTCCTCCCAGTCCCCGTCGGAGACGTCGAGCGTGGCGCGGAGCTTCTCGAGCGGATCCTGGGTCTGGCGCGCCTCGCGGATCTCTTCGCGCGGCCGATAGACCTGAGGGTCGCCCACGTAGTGCCCGGTGAGCCGGTAGGTGTTGGCGACGAGGTAGACGGGCCCGTTGCCCTCGACGGCGTACCGGCGCGCCTCGAGCGCAGCGCCGTGCACCTCTTCGACGTCCTGCCCGTCGACCACGATCGTGTGCATGCCGTACGCCAGCGCGCGCTTCGACATGTCGTCGATCGGGAGTTGCTGCCAGGCGGGCGTCGATTCCGCGTAGCCGTTGTTCTCGCAGACGAAGACGGCAGGAACCTTCCAGAGCTGCGCGAGGTTCATCGACTCGTGGAACGTCCCGATGTTCGTCGCGCCGTCGCCGAAGAACGCGACGGCGACCCGCGGCTCGGCGCGCAGCTTGAACGAGAGCGCGGCACCGGTGATCGCCGGGAGCCCACCGCCAACCACGGCGTTGGCGCCCATCAGCCCATGCTCGAGGTCGTAGAGGTGCATGGATCCGCCGTAGCCGCGACTGCAGCCCTCGACCTTCCCGTAGAGCTCTGCCATCAACGCGTTCGGCGTCGTCCCTATGGCGAGCGCGTGCGCGTGCGCGCGATGGGTCGACGCGATCACGTCGTCGGCTTCGAGTGCCCGGCAGACCCCGATCGCGATCGCCTCTTGCCCGATCGCGACGTGCAGGAAGCCGGCGAGGTCGCCAGCTCGGAAGCGCTCTTCGACCTTCTCTTCGAAGCGCCTGATGAGCAGCATCTCCTGCAGGAACCCGACCAGTTGCTCCCTGGTGAGAGCCTGGTTCTGCGCGACTGGAGCCACGGCCCGTCACGCTAGCAAAGAGCGGGACGAGAGCACGGGCACTAGAATCGGCGCTCGTGACGCTCGGCGAGCGACTTCAGGCGATTCTCGACGACCTGCCCGACGACTGGTCGCTCGTGCGGCTCGTCGTGAGCGTCGACGAGGGCGAGGCAGGCCGCGCCGCGCTGATCCTCGGGTCGCTCTCCCCCGGGCGAGCCGGGCGGACATTCACGCTTGGCATCGCGCGAAGCGGTGGTGACGCACCGTCTGTCGAGGCCACCCGGCGCGTCCTCGACCGCCTCGAGGGCGAGGGCATCGATGCACGCCTGTCACTAGCCGACGCGCATGCTGTCGAGACTCGGGTCGAGGCCGCCCCGCCAGCGCTCACCGAGCTCGCTTCCGACTGGGACGAGCTGGTGCCGACGCTCCCGGCGGACTGGTCGGATCTGTACCTCGAGGTCGTCCTCGCTTCGACCGACGAGATCGAGCGAGCTGCGCTCCTCATGAGCCCGTTGAACCCGTTCCTCGTCGAGTACGATCGCCCGGCCCTGCGCTTCCGCGCCGCCAGGCAAACCGGCTATGGCGCCGCCCCGATGATGGCGCGACGCTGCCTCGCGCGTCTCGACGAGGCCGGGATCGGAGGCGCTCTTCACATGCTTCGCGTCCAGTCGCAGACCCGCCACGTCCTGACGCAGGGCCCTGTCTGGCGCGAATCCGGCCGGGTGGTGTAGCAAGGAGCGAAGCGACGCGCAGCGGCCGGACAGGCCGCGAAGGGCCATCGAGCCCGGAGGGCTCGATACAAAAGCGCCGCGAAGCCCAACGCCAAAAGCCTAAGCTCAGGCCCGAAGCTCAGCCCCGAAAGCGCCGGTAAGCGCGTCCACGATCCGCTCCCGAATCACCTGCGCATCCTCGTCCGTGAGCGTCCGCTCCGGCGACTGGAACGCAACGCGGATCGCGATCGACTTCTTCCCGTCGGGAATCTGGCCGCCGTGGTAGACGTCGAAGACGCGCGCCTCGCGTAGCTCCGGCCCGGCGGCGTCCTCGATCGCCTGGACGAGCGCTCCCGCTGAGACGTCCTCGCCGACCACGAAGGCGAGGTCCTGGCGCAGCGCCGGGAAGGTAATGACATCGTCGTAGAGGACTCGCTCGGGAACCTCCGTGAACAGCGTCTGGAGATCGAGCTCGAAGAGCCCCCAGGTGCCTTCGAGCAGCGACGGGTGGAGCTCGCCCATCCATCCGCCGTCGACCCGCGCGGCCTTGCCAGGATGGAGAAACGGCTCTGTTGCCCGCTCGACGACCGCCTCGATCCCGAGCGCCTCGTGGAGGGCCTCGACGGCGCCCTTGGCGCGGAAATAGCCAGCCTCCGCGATTCCGCCAACATGCCAGCGCTCGTCTGGGAGCTGGGCTCCGGTCGGGATATATACGCGCGCGATCTCGAAGAGTGCGATCCCCTCGTTCCTCGCCTCGACGTTGCGAAGTGCCGCCGCGACGAGCCCCTCGACGAGACTCGTGCGCAGGATCGCGTGCTCAGCCGACAGGGGCTCGGGAAGTCGGAGCGCGTCGGAGCGAGCGTCGCGGCTGACGAGACTCCACGTGTACGCCTCCGAGTATCCCAACCCGACGAGCACGTCCTCGACGACCCGCCTCAGACGCTGATCCAGGGTGAGACGGCCGAACATCGCCCGCCGCTCGGGAAGGGTGAACGGCACCTTCTCGAGCCCGTGAATCCGCGCGACCTCCTCGATCAGATCGACCTCGCGGGTGACATCCCGGGCGCGCCAAGTGGGAACCGTGACATTCCAGTTCTCGTCGACCTCGAAGCCGAGCCGCTCGAGGATGTCTCGCTGCTCCCCGTTCGGGATCTCGAGCCCGACGAGCGCATTGGTGCGCTCCGTGCGCAGCCGCGTGACCGGCCGCTCGGGAAGCCTCTCGTGGGCATCCGTCGAGCCCGTCCAGCAAGCCCCGGCGAGCTCGACCATGAGCTGGGTCGCGTACACCGCCGCGATCTCGGCGAGGTCCGGATCGTCGCCCTTCTCCCAGCGGTTCGAGCCTTCAGTGCGCAGGCCGAGTCGCTCCGATGTCCTCAGGATCCCGATCGGCTCGAAGTTGGCCGCTTCGAGGAGCACATCAGTCGTCGTCTCCCCCACCTCGGACTCGAGCCCACCCATGATCGCCGCGAGCGCGATCGGGCGCAACGCATCGGTGATGAGGAGATCACTCGGCTCGAGCGCGCGCGTGACGCCGTCGAGCGTAACCAGCTCCTCCCCCGTGTGAGCGCGACGCACGCCGATCCGCCCTCCGGCCAAGCGCTCCGCATCGAACACGTGGAGCGGGCTCCCGAAGGCGAGCATGACGTAGTTCGTGATGTCGACGACGTTCGAGATCGGCCTCACCCCGGCTGCGACGAGGCGAGCCTTCAACCACGGGGGCGAGGGGCCGACCGCGACGTCGCGGAAGAGCCGGCCGATGTAGCGAGGGCAGCCCTCGAAGTCATCGATCTCGACGATCACGTCCTCGTCGCCCGAACGCGGCGGGTCGACGCCCGGCGGGGGCGCGAGATTGAGGCGGAAGAGCGCAGCGATGTCCCGCGCCAGCCCGTAGATGGAGAGCAGATCGGGTCGGTTGCCCGTCACCTCGATCTCCAGCACCTCGTCGTGGATCGGGACGACGTCGCCGAGGGGAGTCCCCGGCTCCCACGCCTCGGGCAGGACGAGAATCCCCGAATGATCCTGACCCAGCTCGAGCTCCTGCTCGGAGAGGATCATCCCGTCGGAGACCGCCCCGCGGAGCTTCGCCCGCTCGAGCGTCCGGCCGTCCGGAAGCACCGCCCCGGGCACAGCGACGGCGACTGTTGCCCCGGCGCCGAAGTTCCAGGCGCCGCAGACGATCTGCCGCGGCTCGCGGTCGCCGGTATCGACCCGGCAGAGCTGGAGCCGGTCGGCGTTCGGATGCTTACCCGCCTCGATCACCCGGCCGACGACGTAGCGGCCGAGGTTCCCGTCCTCATCCGGAACGCCGCGATGCGAGATGCGCACGACCTCGGCCGACCCGATGGCGATCCGCTCGGCAACCTCTTCGATCGGAGCGGCGATCGCGACGTACTCGCCAAGCCAGGAGACAGGAGCTTTCACGGGATCAGAATTGCCGGAGCAGTCGCAGGTCGTTCTCCCACAGCTCGCGCAGGTCGGGGAGCCCGTGACGGAGCATCGCGATGCGCTCGAGCCCCAGCCCGAAGGCGAATCCGGTCACCTCCTCGGCGTCGCAGCCGACGTACTCGAAGACGGTCGGGTCGACCATCCCGGCCCCACCCATCTCGATCCACCCGGAGAACTTGCAGACCCGACAGCCATCTCCATCGCAGAGGAAGCACGAGACGTCGGGTCTGCAAGTTCTCCGGGTGGATCGAGATGGGTGGGG
>JBBQXH010000136.1:0-6796 GCA_038209835.1 Gaiellales bacterium
AGGTCGGCGCCTTCACGTTCGAGCGCTGGTCGCGCTCGACGCCGAGCCGGTCGAGCAGTCCCTGCTCGGGGCCGAGGAAGCCCATCGCCAGCAGGACGAGGTCGGCGGGATGCGACTCGTCCGTGCCGGGGATCGACTCGAACGGCGGCTCGCCGCTGTTCTGCACCCAGTGGATGCGCTCGACCTTGCCGTCGCCGGTCAGCTGCGTCGTCGAGATCGCGAAGTCGCGATCGCCGCCCTCCTTGAGCGCGTACGAGGTGCGCAGCTTCATCGGCCAGCGCGGCCAGGGCGTGACGTCGTCCGGGCGGCGCGCAGGCGGCTCGCCGAGCAGCTCGATCTGCGTCACCGACGCGGCCCCTTCCCTGTTGGCGCTGCCGACGCAGTCGGCGCCGGTGTCGCCGCCGCCGATCACGATCACGTGCCTGCCCGCGGCGGAGATGACCTTCTCCGGGGCGGGCGCGCCGTCGATCGCGCGGGTGCGCTGGTAGAGGTACTCCATCGCGAAGTGGACGCCGTCGAGCTCGCGGCCCTCGACCGGCAGGTCGCGCGGGACGCGGGAGCCGGTCGCGACGACCACCGCGTCGAACTGCTCGCGCAGCTCGCCCGCGTCGACGTCGACCCCGACGTCGACCCCGAAGCGAAGCTCGACGCCCTCGCCGCGCAGCTGCTGGACGCGGCGCTCGACCACCCACTTCTCGATCTTGAAGTCCGGTACGCCGAAGCGGACGAGCCCTCCGGCCGCCTCGTCGCGCTCGAAGACGGTGACCGTGTGTCCGGCCCGGTTCAGCTGCTGCGCGGCGGCGAGCCCGGCCGGGCCGGAGCCGATCACCGCGACCGTCTTGCCGGTGCGCCGGGCGGGCGGCGCCGGGACGATCCAGCCCTCGTCCCACGCGCGGTTGACGATGGCGAGCTCGATCTGCTTGATCGTGACCGCGTTGCCCTCGTTGATCTCGAGCACGCAGGCGGCCTCGCACGGCGCCGGGCAGAGCCGCCCCGTGAACTCGGGGAAGTTGTTCGTACGGTGCAGCTCGACGATCGCCTCCTCGAAGCGGTCGCGGTAGACGAGGTCGTTCCAGTCGGGAATCAGGTTTCCGAGCGGGCAGCCCGAGTGACAGAACGGTACGCCGCACTCCATGCACCGGGCCCCCTGCTTGCGCAGCTCGACGAGCGGCAGCGGCCTCACGAACTCGCGGACGTCGTGCACGCGTTCGCCCGGGTCGCGCTCGAGCGGTTCCGCACGGTCGAGCTTGAGGAAGGCACCGAGCTCGCCCATTATCTCGCGGCCTCGGTCTCGGTCGTGAAGAATCCTCCGCCACCCGCCGAGACCGGGTGATCGTCGCGGTCGATTGCGAGATCGGCGAGGGCGCGCTTGTAGTCGTGCGGCATCACCTTCACGAAGAGATCGGAGATCGCATCGGCATCCTCGAGCACGCGTGCCGCGAGGGTCGATCCCGTCCGCTCTGCATGCTCGGACACGAGCGCGATGACCGTAGCGACATCCGACTCCTCCATGGGATCGAAACCGACGAGCTCCATGTTGCAGCGCGAGGCGAAGGTGCCGTCGCGATCGAGGACGTAGGCGATCCCACCGCTCATCCCGGCAGCGAAGTTGCGGCCGGTCGGCCCGAGCACGACGGCGATGCCGCCCGTCATGTACTCGCAGCCGTGGTCGCCGACGCCCTCGACGACCGCGTTCGCGCCGGAGTTCCGCACCGCGAAGCGCTCACCCGCAAGGCCGCGGAAGAACGCCTTGCCGGACGTCGCACCGTAGAGCACCGTGTTCCCGATCACGACGTTTTCCTCTGCGAGGAAGCCCGCGTCGTCGGGCGGGCGAACCGAGATCGTTCCGCCCGAGAGCCCCTTGCCGACGTAGTCATTGGCATCGCCGACGAGCGAGAGCTCGATCCCGGGAGCGAGCCAGGCGGCGATGGACTGCCCGGCCGAGCCCGTGAGCGCAACGCGGATCGAGCCGTCCGGTAGGCCGACACTGCCGTGCGCCTTGGTCACGTGGTGCGATAGGAGTCCCCCGACGGTCCGGTTGAGGTTGCGAATCTGCGACGACAGCTCTACGCGCTCGCCCGCTTCGATGGCGGGAGCGGCCTCCTCGATCAGCTTCCAGTCGAGGGCGCCCTCGAGCGGGGATTCCTGCGCCTGCGTTCTCCGCACCGGCGTGCTCTCGGTCACTGCGGTGCGCGAGAGAATTCGCGAGAGATCGATGCCCCGCTCCTGCCAGTGCGCAATCGCCTCGTCGGCCTCGAGAAGCTCGACCCGACCGACCAGATCCTCGTACCGGGCGATCCCGAGGCGCGCCATGATCTGGCGGGCTTCCTCGGCGACGTAGAAGAAGAAGTTGACGACGTGCTCGGGCTGGCCGGCAAACCGCTTTCGCAGCTCGGGATCCTGGGTCGCAATGCCCACCGGGCACGTGTTCAGGTGACAGGCGCGCATCATTACGCAGCCGCTCGCGACGAGCGGCGCCGTGGCGAACCCGATCTCGTCGGCGCCGAGCAGGGCCGCCACGACGACGTCACGCCCCGTCTTGATCTGCCCGTCCGTCTGCACCCAGATGCGCGAGCGAAGGTCGTTGCGGACGAGCGTCTGCTGCGTCTCGGCGAGGCCGATCTCCCACGGTATCCCGGCGAAGAGGATCGACGACAGCGGCGACGCACCCGTTCCGCCGTCGTGGCCCGAGATGAGGACGTGATCGGCGTTCGCCTTCGCGACGCCTGCCGCAACGGTACCCACGCCGACCTCGGCGACGAGCTTCACCGAGATACGGGCCGTTGGGTTCGCGCAGCGAAGGTCGTAGATCAGCTGCTTCAGGTCCTCGATCGAGTAGATGTCGTGATGGGGCGGTGGCGAGATGAGACCGACGCCGGGCGTCGTCAGCCGGACGCTCGCGATGTAGTGGTCGACCTTGTGACCGGGCAGCTGGCCACCCTCGCCGGGCTTCGCGCCCTGGGCCATCTTGATCTGAATCTCGTCGGCGTTCGTGAGGTAGTCGATCGTCACACCGAAGCGGCCGGACGCGACCTGCTTGATCGCCGAGCGGCGAAGGTCGCCGTTCGCATCGGGCGTGAAACGCACCGGGTCCTCTCCCCCTTCGCCCGTGTTCGACTTCGCGCCGATGCGATTCATGGCGATCGCGAGGTTCTCGTGGGCCTCGCGTGAGATCGAGCCGAGGGACATCGCGCCCGTCACGAACCGCTTCACGATCTCGCTCGCGGGCTCGACGTCCTCGAGCGGGATTCCACCGTCGTCGGCCTCGCGGAAGCGGAGCAGGCCGCGGAGCGTCAGTCGCCGGACTGCATCGTCGTTCACCGCGCGCGCGTATGCCTCGTAGGTCTCGAAGCTCTCGTTGCGCACGGCATCCTGGAGCAGCGCGATCGTCTCCGGATTCCACTGATGGTGCTCGCCGTCGCGGCGCCAGGCGTAGAGGCCGATCACCGGGAGGAGCGTGTCGTTGTCACCCGGGTAGGCGCGTGCGTGGCGGGCCAGCATCTCGCGCGCGAGCTGCTCGGTGCCGATCCCGCCGATGCGCGACGCGGTGCCGGTGAAGTGGCGATCGACGAGCTCCGGCCCAAGTCCGACCGCCTCGAAGATCTGCGCGCCGCAGTACGACGGGACCGTCGAGATGCCCATCTTGGAGAGCGTCTTCAGGATCCCCTTGCCGATCCCCTTCACAGCTCGCTGCCGCGCCACCTCGGCCGTCATTCCATCGGGGAGAAGGCCATGGTCGACGAGCTCGCCGAGCGTCTCGAGCATCAGGTACGGGTTGACCGCCGCGGCGCCGTAGCCGATCAGGGTTGCGACGCTGTGGACGCTCCGCGCCTCGCCCGTCTCGGCGACGAGTCCGGCCTGAAGGCGCGTTCCCTCGCGAACGAGGTGGTGGTGGACCGCCGCGACCGCGAGCAGCGCCGGCACCGGGGCACGCTCCGGGCCGACAGCGCGGTCGGACAGGATGAGGATGTTGACCCCGACCGCGAGCACGGCGTCGGCCTCACGGCAGAGGCGCTCGAGGGCAGCATCGAGTCCTGCCGTGCCGTCGGAGATCGGCCACGTCGTATCGAGCGTGTGTGCCTTGAAGATCGTGGAGTGCACCTGGCGCAGCTGCTCGAGCTCCGCGTCGAGGAGGATCGGTGAGGGGAGCGCCAGCTGGCGAGCATGCTCCGGCGTCTCCGCGAGGAGGTTCTTTTCCGACCCGATGCCCGCCTGCAGGCTCATCACGATCGCCTCGCGGATGGAATCGATCGGCGGATTCGTGACCTGAGCGAAGAGCTGCTTGAAGTACGAGTAGAGGATCCGATTGCCGCTCGAGAGCACCGCGAGCGGCGTGTCGTTACCCATCGAGCTGACCGCCTCCTCGGCATTGCGCGCGAGCGGCGCGAGGGTCACCTTCATGTCCTCCTGCGTGTACCCGAAGGCGATCTGGCGTTGGCGCAGCGTCTCGGTCGGCGCGGCCCGAGGCTCGCGGGCGGGCAGATCGGCGAGCTCAACGACCTCGCGGTCGAACCACTCGGCGTAGGGCTTGCGAGTCGCGATCGCGAGCTTCGCCTCGTCGTTTGGCACGATCCGGCCCTGCTCGAGATCGACGAGGAAGAGCTTCCCCGGCTGGAGTCGACCCTTGCGGAGAATGTCGGCAGCGGGGATGTCGAGCACGCCGGCTTCGGACGCAAGCACGACCCAGCCGTCGCGCGTCTCGAGCCAGCGGCCGGGGCGCAGGCCGTTCCGGTCGAGAGTCGCTCCGATCACGCGACCGTCCGTGAACGAGACGGCCGCTGGCCCATCCCATGCCTCCATGAGGCACTGGTGGTAGGCGTAGAAGCCGAGCAGCTCGGGCGGGAGATCCGTGCGCCCGGCGGTCGCCTCGGGGATCATCATCATGATTGCGTGCGGCAGCGAGCGGCCGCCGAGGACGAGCAACTCGAGCACGTTGTCGAGCGTCGCCGAATCGGAGCCGCCGGCCTGCACCACGGGCAGGACCTTCGCGAGGTCCTCGCCGAACAACTCCGACGCAAGCTGCGACTCGCGTGCTCGCATCCAGTTGATGTTGCCGCGTACCGTGTTGATCTCGCCGTTGTGGGCGATCATCCGGTAGGGGTGCGCGAGCTCCCAGCTCGGGAACGTGTTCGTCGAGAAGCGGGAGTGGACGAGCGCAAGCGCCGACTCCGTGCGAGCGTCCCCGAGATCGGGGAAGTAGCCGCGGAGCTGCGTCGCCGTGAGCATTCCCTTGTAGACGATCGTGCGGGAAGAGAAGCTCGGGACGATCGCGTCCGACCCGAGCTCGAGCTCGAAGCGGCGGCGAATCACGTAGAGCTTCCGCTCGAAGGCGTCCTGATCGCCCGCGACGGCGCCACCGGCCGCGACGAAGAGCTGCCGGATCACCGGCGCCGCGGCACCCGCTGTGATGCCAACGAAGGTCGGGTCGACCGGTACGTCGCGCCAGCTGACGAGCCGCTGGCCCTCCTCCTCGACAAGACGGGCGAGATGATGCTCGAGCTCGCTGCGCCGCGCCCCGTCGACGGGAAGGAAGCACATCGCGACGCCGTAACGTCCCGCCCCGGGCAGCGGCTCGTCGAGGACGGCACGGAAGAACGCGTCGGGCAGTTGGAGCAGGATGCCGGCACCGTCGCCCGTACCCGCGTCGGCGCCCGTTGCGCCGCGGTGCTCGAGGTTCTCGAGCGCCTGCATCGCGCGCTCGACCGTCTCGTGCTGCGGCAACGCGTCGAGCCGAGCAACGAAGGCGACGCCACACGCATCGTGCTCGTAGTCGGCCGAGTACAGCCCGGTCTCCGTCCCGCGCATCGCGCTCACCGTGGCCCTCCTCCGTGGGGATGACTCATCGACGGCCTCGATATCCGTGAGTTCGCGCGCACCTGATCTCCCCGGCCTAGCGGTGTCGAGTGCGGGCGCGAACGTCAAGCATGCTTCAAAGAATAAAGCAACAGGCCTGCTGGCGACGCACACCGAGCCTGCGACAGGGTAAACAGGCCCGAAAGCCAGGCCTGAACCCTGCAAGCTCGACGGTACGATGGCCGGATGGCCGCATCGATCCTGGCTGACCCCGTAGGAGGGCGAACGCTCACGATTCGCGGCACCGCGTATCCCGTGCAAGCTGATGCTGCTGCGCAACACCGGGGCGAAGGGGAACTGGCTGATCGTGAAACCCGCACGGTTTGCGCCAGGGACTGTCGAGGAGACGCCGCGGTTGCCGATCAGGCTCCTGGCTGAAGCCAGGCGCCAGGCGCTCGGCGCGGTCGCCCGGGGCGTCGCGGTTGCCGATCAGGCTCCTGGCTGAAGCGTCCAGGCGACAGGCGCTCGGCGCGGTGGGGCCGCCAGGCTTCAGCCTCGCGGCGGAACGGCCTCCGTTCCCGCCGGGAGCTACATCCCCATCGCGTGGTAGCCGGAGTCGACGTACAGCATCGTCCCGGTCACGTTCACCGCATCATCGGAGAGCAGGTACGCGGCGGCACCACCGACGTCCTCGGCGGCGATGTGGCGATGGAGCGGCGCACGCTGCTCGAACATCTCCTCCATCGTCGTGAAGCCTGCGATCGAGCGTGCGGAAAGCGTGCGCACAGGCCCGGCCGAGACGGCGTTGATCCGGATCCCACTCTCACCGAGATCCCAGGCGAGGTGGCGCACGCATGCGTCGAGCGTCGCCTTCGCGACGCCCATCACGTTGTAGTGCGGCACTGCGCGCACGCCGCCCAGGTACGTCATCGTTACCATCGAGCCCCCTCCGCGCGCCTGCATCAGCGGATCCGCAGCCTTCGCACACGAGACGAGCGAGTAG
>JBBQXH010000137.1:0-6786 GCA_038209835.1 Gaiellales bacterium
GCCGCACACCACGCGAGCGCAGACGCCACGGTCACACATGTGACATCGCCGTCGATGCATGGCGCGACAGACACCGCGACCGTCATCAACCCCCGAGCCTTGAGGATACGGACCGTGTCGGACAGCGAGACGGGAAGCGCGCCGCCCGCGACCTGGACATAGGCGACGCGGATTCCGGTGCCGAGCCCTGCACAGACCGGCGCAACCTGGCTGTGAAGCGTGCAGCAGACGACAGGCATGCCACGGAGTGACGACGCAGCGTCACGCTCCTCCTCGCCGTGTCTGCTGGCGTGCTGGAGCGACGTGTACGGAAGCTCCATCACGTGTGCGCCCGGAGCCGCGGGAAGCTCGAGGCCGCGCGTGAGGTTCGCGTGGAGCACATCGAATCCCCCGGAACCGAGCCCGAGGTCGAGGGCCTGCGTGTTCACGAGCACGTCGTCTCCCAGCGCGAGCGGGCCGGTCAGGCGCGGGTAGGCGATGCACGGACGTCCGTCGACCTCGAGCCGCACGAGGCCGTCGAGTCGCTCGATCACTGCCGTGACGCGCCCTCGGTGGAGACTAAGCGGCATCGCGCGCGAGATCGACGAGCGCGAGCGTCACCTCGACCATCGCCTCGAGGTCGGCAACGGCAATGTGCTCGCGCGGCCCGTGGATCTCAGCCATGCCATTCGAGAGCACGACGCTCGGAAGCCCACGCGCCCGGAAGACGTTTGCGTCGGCCCCGCCGCCCACCTCGACGTCGCGAGGCGCGAAGCCCGTTCGTTCGAGCGCACCGTGTGCCAGTGCGAGCGCAGGATCTGAGCCGTCCACCCGGTAGCCACGGTAGATCTCCTCGACCCTCGTCTCGACCTCGCAGTCCGTGACGGACGCCGCGAACGCGAAAGCCTCAACCATCTCCTGCACCAGCGCGAGGAGCTTCTTCTCGTCCCGCGAGCGTGCCTCTGCAACGAGAGAGCAGCGTTCCGGGACGACGTTACGCGCCGAACCTCCCTCGATGCGCCCGACGTTGGCGGTCGTCTCCGCGTCGATCCGGCCGAGGCGCAGATCGGTGATCGCGCGAGCGGCTGCATCGATCGCCGATCGTCCCTCCTCCGGATTGATCCCGGCGTGAGCGGCGTGGCCACGAAAGACCACGTCCATCACACGGTGATACGGGGCGGAAACGACGACCTCGCCGATCGGGGCGGCGTGGTCATAGACGAATCCCGCCCGGGCCTCGAGTCGCTCCACCTCGAACGCTGCGGCGCCCTGGCAGCCCGTTTCCTCCCGCGTCGTGAAGAGGAGCTCGATTCCAGCGTGCGGGCGGTTCTGGACGAGAACAACCCTGACCGCATCGAGCATGGCCGCAACGGCGGCCTTGTTGTCGGCACCGAGGATCGTGCCTCCGGCGTTGCGAACAACACCGTCCTCGACGACCGGCTCGAGCGCTCCTGTCGGCTGAACCGTGTCGAGATGCGCGCAGAAGAGGATCGGAACACCGCCTTCGGTCCTTGTCGGAGCGATTCGGGTGTAAACATTGCCTGTGTTCGAGTCGATCCGATCTCCAGTCGTGTCCACCTCCGCCGAAAGGCCAATGTCCTCAAGCTCCCGGACGACACGCTCTGCCGCCAGAAGCTCCTCTCCCGGGGGACTCGGGATGGCGGCGAGCTCGGCAAACAGCGTCAGGACGTCGGGGTCGGCTGGAGGCACGATCAGGATGCTACTTCGGCCGATCGATCAGCTCTCTAATGCTCCGGAACGGAGCATTAGGACTGCGGCGTCGCCGCAACCTCGAGAGGCACTCGGCCGTGCGACCGTGCGACCGCCGCCCCGACGAAGTCCCGGAAGAGCGGCGACGGGCGAGACGGTCGTGACTTGAACTCGGGATGGAACTGGCTGGCGACGAACCACGGGTGATCGGGCAGCTCGATCACCTCGACGAGGCGTCCCTCCTGGAACGTGCCGGAAACGATGAGGCCGCCTTCCACGAGTCGCGGACGGAAGTGGTTATTGACCTCGTACCGGTGGCGGTGTCGCTCGTACACCACCATCTCGCCGTACGCCTCGTTCGCTCGCGTGCCCTCGGCCAGGTCGACCGGGTCCGCTCCTAGCCGCATGCTGCCGCCCATGTCCTCGATCTCCTTCTGCTCCGGCAGGAGGTCGATCACCGGATAGGGCGTCTCCGGATCGAACTCGCTCGAGTTGGCCCCGTCGAGGCCGCAGACGTTCCGAGCGAACTCGATCACTGCGACCTGCATCCCGAGGCAGATCCCGAGGTACGGGATCCCACTCTCGCGGGCGACACGGGCGGCGAGGATCTTACCCTCGATCCCGCGGTTGCCGAATCCGCCGGGAACCAGGATGCCGTCAGCGTCGAGGAGCTGGCGCTCGGCGTCGGCGGCGCTCGTCGACTCGGCGTCGACCCAGCGAAGCCTGACGTTCGTTCCATGGTGGATACCCGCGTGCTTGAGGGATTCCGAGACCGAGAGGTATGCATCCTGGAGCTGGACATACTTGCCGACGAGCGCGATGAGGACCTCGCCGGTACGCAGGCGGATCCGTTCGGCGAGGGCATCCCAGGCGGACAGATCAGCGGGGGCGGTGTCGAGCCCGAGCTGGTCGCAGACCAGCGTGTCGAGACCCTCCGCGTGCAGAGCCGCCGGGACGAGGTAGACATCGTCGATGTCGCCGTTCGAGACGACAGCCTTCGTCTCGATGTCGGCGAACAGCGCGATCTTCTCGCGGATCTCCCGCGACAGGTCGTCGCGCGACCGGCACACGACGATGTCGGGGTGGATACCGATCCGCCGCAACTCGTTCACGGAGTGCTGCGTCGGCTTCGTCTTCAGCTCTCCGGCGGCCTCGATGAACGGCACGAGCGTCACATGGATGTAGAGGACGTTCTCGGGGCCTTCTTCGCGACGGAACTGACGGATCGCCTCGAGGAACGGGAGCGACTCGATGTCGCCAACCGTTCCACCGACCTCGGAGATCACGACGTCGGCGTCGCTCGTCGCTGCAACGCGTCGCACGCGATCCTTGATCTCGTTGGTGATGTGCGGGATCACCTGCACGGTCGAGCCGAGGTACTCGCCCTTGCGTTCCTTGCGGATGACGGCGTACCAGATCGAGCCGGACGTGTGGTTCGCGTTGCGCGAGAGGTTCTCGTCGACGAAGCGCTCGTAGTGGCCGATGTCGAGATCGGTCTCGGCCCCGTCCTCGGTGACGAAGACCTCGCCGTGCTGATACGGGCTCATCGTCCCGGGGTCGACGTTGATGTACGGATCGAACTTCTGCACCTGCACCCGCAGCCCCCGCGCCTTGAGCAGCGCGCCCAGCGACGCGGCCGTAATGCCCTTCCCGAGGGACGATGCAACGCCCCCGGTTACGAACACGTACTTCGTCTGCGGAGAGCTCATCCGCGCACCCTTCCCAGTCGGTCGATTGTCGAGAGGATCGGCGTCTGCTCGATGAGCGCGCCGAGCGAGATCCGCTCGCCGAGGTAGTTGAGCGCTACCGCACATCCGACGGCGATCCAGCGCTCCCTCGCGGTGAGCCGGGTCACGAGACTCAACCCTAGCACGGCCCCGAGAGCATTCGATCCGGCGTCACCGAGCATCATTCGCTCGCGCAGATCGTATGGCAGGAGCAGGACGGCCACCGCCGCGTACGGGACGGAACCGCCCCGTCGCAGAAGAAGCGCCGCGGGGAGAAACGCCTTGAGCGCCCGCCCCGGGCGCGTGTCGAGCTGGTTCAGTGCGTTCGCCGCGAGGCCGACAAGGAGGCCACCGCTGACCGAGCCCGTCGCAGCGAACCCTGCTGTCGGGACGGCGATCAGCTTCAGGACACCGGTCGTGCTGCCTGCCTTCAGATGGGCGCGCCAGCCTCGCTCCGGGCCGCTCCAGACGTCGTCGGCCAGACCGACGAGCGCGATCGCCCCGACGGTTGCCGCACAACCGCGCGGAGCTCCGAGCCCACCGAGAATCGTTGCCCAACCGATCAGTGGAAGCCGATTTCCCCGGAAGTTCTGCGAGAGCGGACCCGCGGCGAACGTCGCCTCTACGAGCTGGCGTCCTCGGTGCCCGAATCCGCGGAGGTCGCGCCCTGTAGGGCGATGCTCGAGCGGAAGCTCCACCTCGCAGACGCGCAGGCCGGCGCGGACGGCGTCGACGGTCATGCGGAGCTCGCATCCGAAACCGCGGGCGAGCGGAAAGCAGGTCGCGCGCGCCCGCTCGCTCAGATAGCGCTGGCCGGAGAGCGGCTCGACCGCGTCGAACCCGCAGCGAAGGCGGATCAGCCGCTTCGCGGTCGCCTTGGCGATGCCGAGGCCGCCGCCGGATCGCGTGGCGAACGCCGCGATCGCGAGATCGGCTCTCGTGTCGACGAGCGGGGCCGGGTCGCCCTCGAGATCGGCGTCAACGAGCAGGAGCGGGCCTGGCGGCGCGACTCGCTCGGCAGCGGTGAGGGCCTCCCCCTTTCCGAGACGGGGGCCCCGTACGACCGTCGCGCCCGCACGGAAGGCGGCGGTTCCGGTTCCGTCGCGCGAGCCGTCGTCGCCGACCACGACCGCCGCACCCGGGAACCGCGCTCGCAGGCGCGCGACGAGCGCTCCGATCCCCTCCTCCTCGTCGCGAGCGGCGACGAGGATCGCGAGCTCACCCGCCGGCAACGGCGAGGGTCGGAACCGGAAGGATCGGCGGGGAGACACCGTCCGGGGCCCCGTCTCCGATTCCGTAGTTGCCCGGCTCCCCTCCCTCGAGGAGAACAGCCAGAGAGACATGGCCGGCGAGCTCGTCGAGATTGTTGACCGTCGACACACCCGCATCCTTGAAGAAGACAATGCTCGGGGGCGCAGCACCGATCGACTCGACCCCGACAACCGGGAGCCCGGCCGACCCGAGACCGCGCATCAACCCGTCGATGAGGTCTTCCGAGCCCTTCTCCGCGGCCAGCTGAGTCGTGTCCGTCGTCTCGTTCGGCAACCAGGATCGGACGACGACCACGCCGTCCACCGGGTCGGACAGCGCACCCGTGCGCTCCGCGACGAGATCGTTCGCCAACGTCCCCCACAGCGGCGTCTCACCACCCTCGACAAGCTCCTCACCGAGCGCCTGGCCGAGGTCTCCGAGGCGCCCTTCGCCACCGTACGCGGCGAGGAGAGGGTCAGCTTCGAGGGTCTGCGAGATCTCGGCAGGGTCGACCGGAAGATCGAGCGAGGTGACCCGGATCGGCGGACCGGAGCTCGCGTCGGTGAGCGTCTCCTCGATCTCAGTCCGAAGGCCCGGGTCGATCCGTCCCAGGAAGACGATGGCATAGCCCTTGTCCTTCAGCCGGTCCGTCATCAGCGCCGGATAGGCGTTCTTCATGAGCTCGTCAGAGGTGTTTCTCGCCTCTGCCGCGCTCTTCGCGCGCGCGTTCGCGTCCTCGACCTCCTTCGTGAGGGAGCTGATCTCCTCCTTTCGCACCTTCAGCGTCTGGTCGCGCACGTCGGTCCTCGACACGATCGCGACGCCGATAACGATGCCGACAGCGAGTGCGACAAAGACCGCCGCAAGCGACGCGACGTGGTAACGGAGGTCAAACATCGTGGATCATTCGAGGCCGACGATCGACCGCAGCCTGTCGACGAGTGCGGAGATGAAGGCGCGGAGCTCAGGGGAGGCGACGACCGCGGCGGCCATCACCGCGAGCACGGCGACGAGGAAGGCAACGAGCGGCCAGATACCCACACGCTGGCGGAACAGGCGCGAGACGCCGCGCGCGTCGACGAGGATCTCCCCCACCTTGAGCCTCGTCAGGAAGGTCGACGACATGCCAGCCCGGTTTCGCTCAAGGAACTCGATCAGGTTGAAGTGGGTCCCAACGGCGACGATCAGGTCCGCGCCCTTTTCATAGGCGAGCAGCATCGCGAGGTCCTCGCTGATCCCCGGAGTCGGGACGAGCGTCGAGGGGAGCCCGAGGCGATCGAGCCGGCCACGTCCCGGCGCCGTGCCATTTTCATAGGCATGCACGACCAGCTCCGCGCCGGATTGCAGCGCCTCGTCCGAGACGGAGTCCATGTCGCCGACGATGACGTCGGGCCGGTAGCCCGCCTCGAGCAGCGCATCGGCACCCCCGTCGATGGCGACGAGCACCGGCTTGAAGTCCCGGATGTAGGCCCGGACGATCGCGAGATCCTTCTTGTAGCCCGGACCGCGCGCGACAACGAGAGCGTGGCGGTCGCGGAAGCGCGTCTTCAGCTGGGGAAGCTGGATGCCCTCAGCGAGAAGCTTTCCCTCCTCGCGGAGGTAGCGCATGGTGTTGTCCGCAAACGATTCGAGCGCCTCGGTCACCCGGCCCTGCTGCTCCTCGAGGAGCTGCTCGAGCTCTTGCGACGACAGCTCGTGTCCGACAGCCACGCGCATGCCGTTCCTAAACAGCGAGGATCCGCGAACGGAGAGGCGCTCGCCCTCGCGCACCTGCTCGAAGAGCGGCGCCCCCGGTGCGTCGATGAGGCACACACCGCCGCGAACGAGCTCGAGTGGCCCCGGGTTCGGATAGCGCGGACTGACCGACGGGGCGACGTTGACGACGACGCGAACGCCCGATTCGACGAGCTCTTCCGCCGAGACGCGGTCGAGGCCGGCGTGGTCGATGATCGCGATGTCTTCCGGGCCGAGCCGCTTGACGAGTCGCTTCGTCCGCCGATCGAGCCGCGCCGTCCCGTTGAACTCGAGAACTCTCACCGGATCGCCTCGAGGAACTCGGCGCCGCCGAGCATTCGCTCGAGCTCCTGCGCGCGATCGACCTCGTCGAGTGACTCGATCC
>JBBQXH010000138.1:0-6735 GCA_038209835.1 Gaiellales bacterium
CGACGCCCGTGCGGTGGGCCGTCAGCTTGGACCGATCCAGGCGCCGCTTCGCCGCGCGCCCGACATCGTCATCCGGTACGTCGACCGTCTCGAGACGGGACGGGTTACGTATCTGGGTGTGGACGACGCGGGGTTCACGGACGACGCATTCCTCGTACTGCGCTCGAAGCACAAGGCACGAGCGATGGTCTGCGTTCCGCTCGACACCGTCGGCGAGCGGCCGGAGATCGTTTGCGAACGCGGGCTGCCGGCGATTCCGCTGCTGATTCCGATCGTCAATCTCGCGGCGCTTGCGAACGGCGCGCTTCCGCTGCACGCGTCGGCGTTCGAGAATGCCGGGATCGGCGTCGTCGCGACCGGCTGGTCGAAGGGAGGGAAGACCGAGGCGCTCCTCGCCTTCGTCTCAGGAGGCGCCCGGTATGTCGGCGACGAATGGATCTACGTCTCCGGCGACGGCGCACGGGTCTCGGGCATTCCCGAGCCGATCCGCGTCTGGGACTGGCATCTCGAGGAGCTTCCCGCGTATCGGGCGCGAGTCGGCAGCGGCGCGAAGATGCGCCTGCGGACGCTCCGGGCGGGCCGGTCGGTCGGTCGCGCGCTTCCAGGGAGCGCGACGGCTCGCCGGGCGCTTTCGCTGCTCGAGCGCCAGCTCCATGTCGATGTGAAGCCCGATGTTCTGTTCGGGACGGCGACGACCGAGTCGACCTCGTTCGACCGTCTCGTGCTCGTCGCGAGTCATGAGCACGAGCGGATCGACGTCCGCCCGATCGAGCCGACCGAGGTGGCGCGAAGGATGGTGTCGTCACTCGCGTACGAGCGGCTCGACTTCATGGGCTTCTATCTCAAGTTCCGCTTCGCGTTTCCCGGCGGATCGAGCGATCTCGTCGAGCGGGCAACGGAGATCGAGCGGGAGCGCCTCCTCCAGGTGTTCGCCGGGAAGCCGGCCTATGCGGTCTCACATCCGTATCCGGTCTCCCTCCGAGAGCTTCACGCGGCGATGGCACCGCTCTGCCGGTGACGGAGAGCGACCTCGAGCTCGCCCGTCGCGTCGATTGGCGGTTCCTCCTGCCGGACGCCAAGCTCGGCCGTGTCGCCTGCCCCGGGAGCGAGCCCAAGGACCTGCGCCGCTCGCTCAAGCGCTTCTCGGCTGAGTTTGCGGAAGGCCACGCAGCGGCCGGCGACCGCGACCTCGTCGTCGTCGCGGACGAGGCGGGGAAGGGGGTCGCTCGCGCCGCGGAGCTCGCGCGACCGGGCGGGTGGGTGCTGGTCGAGACCAGCGGGAGAGCCCGGCGACGGGTCGAGAACGTCCTTCGGCGGCAGGGTTTCGAGGGCGTGACCTCTCGCTGGCACTGGCCGGACTTCGATCGGTGTCTCGAGATCGTTCCCCTCGACGAGCCGGACGCCGTCCGGCTTGCCCTCGGGCGGCGCCGGGCGAGCGCTCGCTCGCGGATCAAGGCGACGGGCGCGGGTGTTCTGCTGGCGCTCGGGCAGCTCGACCGTGCCGTCCCATGCGTCAGCGTCATCGGGCGGCGGCCGGGAGGGGTCGGCCCGGCGGTGAGTTTCACCACCGCGGTCATTGCGGCGCTGGGAGCATCCGAGCAGGAACTGGCTCGCGGGATGTCCGCTCTTCTCGTCACCCCGAGGTTTCCGACCTCACGGCACGTGATCGCGCTGGTCGTTCCGAGTGGGGCTTCTGAGCCTGCGCTCGTCGCGAAGATCCCTCGCCTCGCTGAGGACAGGGGCGGGATCGAGCGCGAGGCGTCAGTCCTGCGGCGCCTCGACGAGATGACGAAGGGTCGGCGCGGGGGTGCTCCGCGCGTCGTGTCGCTCGACGATGCCAGCGGATGGCCGGTGCTGGTCGAGACGGCGATCACGGGCGTCCCGCTGAACCCGCGAGCCATACGCAGCGATCCGGACGGCTGCATCACAGCGGTTCGGCGCTGGCTCGACGAGCTCCCGGTCATGCCGGCCGAGCGGGAGACCTTCGAGCGGCTCGTCATCGGTCCGCTCGGGCGCCTCCGCCGATCCTGGGAGGCCCTGGTCGAACGGACGCTCCAGTTGGGCGCACCGCTTGCCGGAGACGAAGTCCCCCTCGTCTTCGAGCACTGCGACCTGAGCCATCCGAACGTCATCGTGCAGAAGGACGGCACGCTCGGCGTGATCGACTGGGAGCTCGCCGAGCCGAACGGCCTGCCGCTCTGCGATCTCTGCTTCTTCCTCGCCTACGCCGCCGCCGCGCGCGACGGCGCCGACTCGCCCGAGGCCCAGGAGGCCTCGTTCGTACGCGCCTTCGTCGGCGTTGACGCATGGGCAGGGCGAATCGTCCTCGACGAGGCGGCTCGCCGCCGCATTCCCTCCGAGCTGGTCGAGCCGCTGTTCGTCGCGACCTGGGCGCGCGACGCAGCCCGCTTCGTCGAGCGCACGGGGGCCGACGGCGGCGATGTCACGGACGCGAGGCCGCTCAGGTACTGGCGTCTGGCCACCCGGCATGCGGGTGCGCTCGGCTGGATCTGACGCGAGTGCATGCACTACCTCTTGCGGAACCTTCACCAGCCCGACACAGTGTGACGAGACCCCCCTCGTGCAACTTCTCTATGTCACCAACGGATTTCCGTATCCGCTCACGAGCGGCTACCTGCGCCACTACTTCCTGATCCGGGAGCTCTCGGAGCGGCATTCGATCACGCTCCTCTCGATCGTCGGAGCGACGCATGACGAGTCGCATGTTGCGGCGCTCGCCCCGTATACGGAGCGGATCCTGACCGTCTCTTCGGCGAGCGGCTCGGGCTCCTTCTTGCCCAAGGCCCGTGACCGTCTCTCGGGATTCTCGTTCGGAGCTGGCGGCGACGGCCCGGCGCAGAGGCTCGGCCGCATCGCGGCTGATCTCGTCCGGCGGGAGCGATTCGAGGCGATTCTCTTCAGCGGCAAGCGGACCTTTCCGGCGCTCGCTTACGTGCCGGATCTCCCCCTTGTCGCCGATATCTGCGATACGGCTTCGGCGCGCGTACGCGGCAGCATGCGGTTCTCGAGCCCGCTCCGGGTCCCCGTCCTCAGTCTCCAGTACGTCGAGTTCAAGCGTGTCGAGCGGGAGCTCGCCCGGCGGGCGTCGAGTCTCCTGTTCTCCTCCGCCCGTGATCGAGACGCGCTGCTGGACGACGTGCGCCGTCACGGCCTCGAGCCGCGAACCGCGGTTGTGCCAAACGGGGTCGACATCGACTACTGGAAGCGCCGCTCACCGTCACTCGGCGAGGGTCGTGTCGTCTTCACCGGGAAGATGGACTACCCGCCCAACGAGGACGCCGCGCTGCTCCTGATCCGGGAGGTCATGCCGATCGTGCGCCGGTCGTTTCCAGGTGCGGAGCTTCTCGTTGTCGGTCGCGACCCGACCGATCGCCTGTGCCGAGCCGGTCAGGCCCCCGGGGTCACCGTAACGGGCTTCGTCGACGACGTCCGGCCCTACCTCGACGGCGCCGGTGTGTTCGCGGCCCCGCTTCGCTTCGGAGCCGGCATCCAGAACAAGGTCCTCGAGGCGATGGCGATGGAGGTCCCGGTCGTCGCCTCGCCGCTCGCGGCGGACGGGCTTCGCACAGGACGCGGGGAGACGCCGCCGATCGTCGTTGCCCGCTCCGCCGATCACGTTGCAGGGCGTATCGTCGAACGACTCGCCCTCGGTGGCGGGGCCGGGCCCGATCGCGCGGCACGGGCGTACGTCGAGGAGCATTTCGTCTGGTCTGAGAGCGCACGCATCGTCGACGACGCGCTTACTTGCGCGGTCTCCGTCCCCGCCGCCGAGCCGGTGAGGCGCTAGGCCGTGCTCACGCTCGCGCTCATCGGCCCCGACGGGGCGGGGAAAACCACCGTTGCACGCCGGGTCGAGGCCGAGCTCGCCCCCTCCGTGAAGTACCTCTACATGGGAGTCAGCGTGGACTCTTCGAACCGCATGCTCCCGACCACGCGGCTGATTCACGCGGTCAAGCGCGCTCGCGGTGCGCCGCCGGATACCCGAGGCCCCCGCGACCATGCGGACGCATCGAAGCGGCGTGTGGACACCGGCCCGGCACGACGCGCGCTCGGGTCTGGGAGGGCGGCTCTTCGGACGACCAACCGTCTCGCCGAGGAGTGGTACCGCCAGTATCTGGCCTGGTCGTACGGCCGTCACGGAGTGATCGTCGTCTTCGACCGACATTTCTTCGCCGACTATCACGCTTACGACGTGGCGGGCGGCGCCGACGTTTCGCGCAGCCGGCGGCTCCACGGGTTCATTCTCCGAAAGACCTATCCGAAGCCTGATCTCGTCGTGTACCTCGACGCGCCCGCCGACGTGCTTCTCGCTCGGAAGGGCGAGGGCTCGCTCGAGCTGCTCGAGCGTCGCCGGGCTGACTACCTCGAGCTCGCGGACGTCGCCCCGGACTTCGAAGTCGTCGACGCGACCATGCCGCTCGACGACGTCACCGCCCGTGTCGTCGACCTGATCCGCCAGCGGGCCGGAGTCTCAGGAGCATGAAGACGGTTCTCGTCACGGACGCAGGCAGAGGGAGCGCGATCTCGATCATCCGCTCGCTCGGTCAGCGCGGAATGAGGATCGTCGCCGCCGATGCGGATCCGCGGAGCCCCGGCTTCGCGTCGCGCTACGCCGCCACCAGCGTGATCTACCCGCCACCGGCCCGAAATCCGAACGGGGCCGTCGAGGCGCTCCACGAGGCCGTCGTCCGGTACTGCGTCGACCTGGTGATCCCCGTGACAGATGACGTCATCCTTCCGCTTGCCCGGGCCCGAGCGCGGTTCGACGGGCTTTGCGCCTTGGCGCTGCCAAGCGATGACGCGCTCGCGCTCGCCGGCGACAAGCTCGCGACGCTCGAGCTCGCCCGGGAGCTCGGAGTGCCGACTCCCCGGACGGCACTCGTCTCGACCGTGGACGAGGCGCTCGATGCCGCAGGCGCCCTCGGGTGGCCCGTCGTGCTGAAGCCTCAGTCGTCACGCGTCGTCGACGACCACGTGGGAATCGAGTCGTTCGGGGTCGGCTACGCAGCCGATCCGGTCGGTCTCGTACGGGAGATGAACCCCTTCGTCGGCCGGTGCGCGGTGCTCCTCCAGGAGTACGGCTCGGGCGATGCCTATGGTGTCGAGCTCCTGCTCATGGAGGGCAGGCCGCTCGCGGCCTTCCAGCACCGCAGGATCCACGAGGTACCCCTGACCGGTGGGGCGAGCTCGCTCCGCGAGAGCGTGCCGCTGAGCGCCGCCCTCTACCGGCACTCGGTGAGGCTGCTCGCTGCAATGTGCTGGACGGGCCTCGCCATGGTCGAGTTCAAGGTGGGGGAGGACGGGCCGCGGCTGATGGAGGTCAACGGACGCATCTGGGGGTCGCTCCCGCTGGCGGTGAAGAGCGGCGTCGACTTCCCAGCCCGCCTCGCCGAGCTCTACCTGGGCGAAGGCCCACGAACGAACGGGCGCCCCGCGATCGACTATCGGGTCGGAGTCAGGTCGAGGAACCTCGAGCTCGAGGTCGTGTGGATCGGCTCGACGCTGCGAGGGAATCGCCAGTATCCGTTCCTGCCCGTGCCGCCGCGTCGCGCCGGCTTCGGGGCAGCGGCCCGCCTGCTCTGGCCGCGGGACGGTTTCGACATCCTCTCAGGCGACGATCCGCGCCCGGGGCTCGCTGAATTGAGGAAGATCGCTACGAAGGTCTCGCGGAAGCTCGGCGCAACATCTTCTTCACATTCCGGTGCTACCGTTTCACCAGGTCGATCCCCCTGCGACCGAGCGACACGGAATGGCTGAATCCGGGATGACACCGGCGTCGCAATCTGCGGCATGGCGGCGTTTCCGCCGCCCCTCGGGCCGCGTGCTCGGGCTCGTGGGTGTGGCGGTACTCCTTGCGCTCGCGGCGGCTCTCATCGCGCCGGGTGCCTCCTCGAAGAACGCCCCGGCCGTCGACAAGGGAATCTGGCTGACCCAGGCCGAGATCATGGCACTGCCGCGGAAGGGCTCCGCCTGGAAGCGGCTCAAGGCGGTGGCCGACGGCGATCTGGGGCGGGCGAACGTCTCCGACCAGAACTCGAGGCATGACGTCAGGACGCTCGCCGTCGCGCTCGCCTACGTCCGGACGGGGAAGGACTCGTATCGCAGGAAGGCTGCAGACGCCATCATGAGCGCTATCGGCACGGAACGTGGCGGACGGACGCTCGCGCTCGGGCGGAATCTCGTCTCGTACGTCATCGCGGCCGATCTGATCAACCTCCGTGCATACGACACCGGCCGGAACGGCCAGTTCACGGCGTGGCTTCGCAGTGTGCGAAACGAGCGGCTCAAGGAGTTCACGCTCGTCTCGACAAACGAGATCCGTCCGAACAATTGGGGCACCCATGCGGGTGCCAGCAGGGCGGCGATCGACGCCTACATCGGAGACACAAACGATCTCGCCCGGGTCGCGACCGTGTTTCGAGGGTGGCTCGGCGACAGGTCTGCCTACACGGGGTTCGACTACGGGAGCCTCGACTGGCAGGCCGACGCTGACCAGCCAATCGGGATCGATCCGCCCGGTGCGTCGAAGGAGGGGTTCTCGATCGACGGGGCGTTGCCGGAGGAGATGCGGCGCGGTGGCAGCTTCCGGGTGCCGCCCAGGCACACGGAATATCCGTGGGAGGGCCTCGCGGGCGCGATCGTTCAGGCCCAGATTCTCAGCCGGCAGGGGTACGACGTGTGGAACTGGAGCGACCAGGCACTGCGTCGTGGGTT
>JBBQXH010000139.1:0-6712 GCA_038209835.1 Gaiellales bacterium
CGTCCAGGCAATCTATGTTCCCGCGGACGACCTCACGGATCCCGCGCCCGCGGCGGCTTTCGCGCATCTGGACGCGACGACGGTGCTCTCGCGCGCGATTTCCGAGCAGGGCATTTACCCGGCGGTGGATCCGCTCGATTCCGTCTCGCGCCTGCTCCAGCCGGGCATCGTCTCGAACGAGCATTACCGCACCGCCGTGAGCGTCCAGGAGATCCTGCAGCGCTACAAAGACCTCCAGGACATCATCGCGATCCTCGGGATCGACGAGCTCTCCGACGAGGACAAGGTCGTCGTCGGCCGGGCGCGGAAGATCCAGCGGTTCCTCTCGCAGCCGTTCTTCGTCGCCGAAGCCTTCACCGGAACTCCCGGGAAGTACGTCCGGCTCGACGAGACGATCGCGGGATTCAACGAGATCATCGACGGGAAGCACGACGAGCTGCCGGAAGGCGCCTTCTTCCTCTGTGGCACGATCGAGGACGCCGTCGCGCGAGGCCGCGAGATGACGGCCGAGTCGTAGGGCCACGTGTCGGAGACCTCGGCAAAGACGTTCGACCTCTCGGTCGTGACCCCGGAAGGTGCAGCGTTCGAGGGCGAGGCCGACATGATCGTCGTTCCCGGCGATGCCGGTGAGATCGGGGTGCTCGCGCGTCACGCCCCGCTCGTCGCGATGCTGAAGGCCGGTGAGACGCGGATCAGGGTCGGGGAGACCTGGACGGCGTTCGCAACGGGCCCCGGATACTTCCAGGTCCGCCGTGACCGAGCGATCGTGCTCGTCGACGACGCCGTGCGAGCGGACGAGATCGACGTCTCGCTCGCCGAGCGGCAAGCAGAGGAGGCTCGTGCGCTGCTCGAGCGCGCCGACGCGGGCGACGAGGGTGTCGACCGCTGGATGGCGACGGAGCGGCTCCGCCATGCGGAGAACAAGATCGCCGTCGCCGGGCGCGGTTGAGCCCATCAGGTGATCGTGAAGGAGTCACGGCCCGCACCGACGAAGGCTGCATCGCAGTGAACGTCGCGTCCGGCCGGTGACGGGGGTATCCTGAGCGAAGCCTTTGGGGGCGTCGCTCCCAAGGCTTTTGACTTGAAGCAGCCGTGCGAACGACCCTGAAGAGAGGAACCCGCGGCGGCCACACGAACGGCCGTGGCCCGGGATCGCCCGTTCTCGGTGCCTATCCGTCGGGGCCCCTGAGCCCGCAGACGCGGTACGAGGCCTGGCACAGGAGCGGATGGCGGCTCGCTGGGAAGATCTTCGGCTGGCTGGTCGTCACTGTCCTCGTCGCGGCCGGCGCCTTCGGCGGCGGCATCTGGCTCTACCTGAACAACTCGGTCAATGCCGTCCAGGCGAAGTCAAAGGCGGTCAAGGACGCCGAGGCGTTCCTCGAGGCCCCGCTTCCCGGCCAGCCGACGATCGCGATGATCATCGGCTACGACCAGCGCAAAGGGCCCGAGGCCGACGTGAGCGGGCGATCCGACACCATCATGCTCCTGCGGGCGGATCCGTCGAACGACACGCTTTCGCTGCTGTCGTTCCCGCGCGATCTCCTCGTTGAGATCCCCGCCTGCCACGGAAACGCCCCGACGGTCGACCGGATCAACGCCGCCTACACCTACTGCGGCCCGCTCGGCACGGTCAAGACCGTGCAGCAGCTCACCGGCCTCAAGTCGAACTACCTGATCGTCGTCAACTTCTCCGGGTTCAAGCGTGTCGTGAACCAGCTCGACGGCGTCTACATCGATGTCGATCACCGCTACTTCAACGACAACTCGAGTGGCGAGCAGTACGCCACGATCAACCTCCAGCCGGGGTATCAGAAGCTCACCGGAGGCGCGGCGCTCGACTACGCACGGTTTCGCCATACGGACTCGGACTTCCACCGCAGCTCACGCCAGCAGGCGTTCGTGAAGGCCCTCAAGCAGCAGATCTCGACGAGCTTCTCGCTCACGAAGCTGCCCGGCATCATCCACGCGATCACCGAGACTGTCGAGGTCGGGCGCGGTGGAAAGAAGAAGATCGATTTCGGCACCGTGCTCGGGTACGCACGCTTTCTGTACGGCCTACCGGCGGGGCACTTCTTCCAGTCGAGTATCGAAGTCGAGCAGCTCTCGCCGGCTGACTTCAGGCTTCAACCCAAGTCGGGCGCCGTCGAGAAGGCCGTCCAGGATTTCCTGAACCCGGACGTGAACGCAGCCGAGAAGGCGACGCAGGCCGCAGGAGGCGGGAAGCCGCCCAAGTCGGCGACGCCGAAGCCCTCCGAGGTCTCGATGATCGTGCTGAACGGCAGTGGCGTCGACGGGATCGCGAACGAGGTCGGCGTCACCCTCGCCGAGCGTGGGTATCTCGTGGTCGACACTGGAAATGCCGACGTTTACGACTACTTCAACACCGAGGTGCGCTACGACCCCGCGAAGGCCGGAGCGAAGGCCGCCGCCGTCGCGCTCGCCAAGCAGTTCGGCGACGCCAAGGCGATCTCCGTCGCAAACCCGGACTTCGACACCATGCTCGAGGTCGTCGTCGGGACAACATTCCAGGGCTCGCTCGCTCCGATCACCCCTGACAAGACCCCGGAGCATGCGCCGCCGACCGTCGTCCGTAGCTATGACGCCGTCCTGCCGTATCTGCGCAAGGCGAAGAAGCAGGTCGACTTCCCCGTCCTCGTTCCGACGGTGATCGACGTGCAATCGAGTCTCGACACAGAGGTTCCCGTCCGGGTCTACACCGTGAATCGCCACGATGCGATCAGGATCACGTACAACGGCGGCGGCTACGGCAGCTACTGGGGCGTCCAGGAGACGACGTGGACGGACGCGCCGATTCTCGGCGATGCGAACGTGACGAAGAAGTCGGGCGGTCGCACCTACCGGCTCTACTACGATGGCGCGCGGCTGCACCTGGTCGCCTTCGAGCAGAACGGAGCCGTCTACTGGGTCTCGAACACGATCCTCGATGAGCTCTCGAACGAGACGATGCTCGCGATCGCCAAGGGTCTCCAGCCGCTTGCGGCGCTGAAATGACCGACGGCCGCGAGCCGATCGGCGTGCTCGGCGCCGGATGGGTCGGCCTCGTCACCGCAGCGTGCTTCGCCGAACTGGGTCACGACGTGGTCGTGCGAGATGTCGTGGCGGAGCGAGTCGCCGATCTCGAGGCCGGAACCGTGCCCATCTTCGAGCCGGGTCTCACCGAGCTCGTCGCGCGAAACCGCGATCGGATGCGGTTCACGATCGAGGCATCCGATGTCTTCTCGGCCGCGCGCATCGTCTTCGTCTGCGTAGGCACGCCGCCGACGTACTCCGGCGACGCAGATCTCTCGGCGGTCTGGCACGTGCTCGACGAGATTCCACCGCTCGAGACGCCCACCATCCTCGTGATGAAGAGCACCGTCCCCGTCGGAACCGGCCAGAAAGTGCGTACCGAGCTCGACCTTCGCGGGCTGGAGCGGGTCGGGTACGTGTCGAACCCAGAGTTCCTGGCCGAGGGAACCGCGATCGAGAACTTCCAGCGTCCCGACCGGGTCGTGATCGGCTCGTTCATGGAGGAGCAAGGCGATGCCATCGCGGCCCTCTACGAGCCCATCATCGATGCACCCGTCGTCCGGACTGACGTCCCGTCGGCGGAGATGATCAAGTACGCGTCGAACGCGTTCCTCGCGACCAAGATCTCCTTCATCAACGAGATCGCCAACGTCTGCGAGGAGACCGGCGCCGACGTGACTGTGGTGGCGAAGGGGATGGGGCTCGACAACCGGATCGGCACGAGCTTCCTGCGCGCCGGGATCGGCTACGGAGGCTCGTGCTTCCCGAAGGACATCGCCGCGCTGAAGCAGCTCGCGGGCAACTCCGGCTATCACTTCCAGCTGCTCACAGCCGTCATCGAGGTCAACGAGCTCCAGAAGCGCCGCATCATCGGCAAGCTGACCAAGCACCTCGGCTCGCTCAGGGGGAAGACGATCGCGCTGCTCGGGCTCGCTTTCAAGCCGAACACCAACGACATGCGCGAGGCGGCCAGCCTCGTTCTGACGTCGCGACTGCTCGCGGAGGGAGCGCGTGTTCGCGCGTGGGATCCGGTCGCGATCGAGGAGGCTCGGGCGCTCCTGCCCGGCGTCCACCTCAGCGACGATTTGATCGAGACGCTCCGCGGAGCCGACGCCGCCGTGATCGTCACCGAGTGGGACGAGGTGCGCTCGTTTCCCTACGAGGAGGCCGGGCGTGTGATGAAGACGGCTGTCGTGGTCGACGGGCGGAACGTGCTCGACCCGGCCGAGGCCCACGCGGCCTGGTTCGTCTACGAGTCGATCGGCCGACCGAGTCTCGTCTAGCCAGCCAGTGGAAGCGATCCTCCTCGCGGGCGGGAAGGCCGAGCGGCTGGGCGACGCGGCCGGTGGACTTCCGAAGGCCCTCGTACCGGTGGCCGGGCGTCCGCTCGCCGCGTATCTCGTCGCCGGGCTCGTCCGGGCGGGCGTTCGGCGGATCATCGTGAGCTGCGCCGCAGGCAAGGTTGCGCTGTTCGCCTCGGGGCTCGACGGACTGGGCGCCGAGATCGTCCCGGTTGCCGAGCCGGAGCCGCTGGGGCGCGGCGGCGGTATCCGGTACGCGGCCTCCTCCCGCACGGAGGCTGGGGCGCTCTTCGCCCTCAACGCCGACGAGCTGATCGATCTCGACTTCGCAGCGCTAGCGGCTGCGCACGCTCGGACCGGCGCCGCGGCGACGGTTGCTGTCTCGCCGCTCAAGTCGGCATTCGGCGTGGTCGATCTGGACGGTGACGTGGTTCGCGGATTTCAGGAAGCCCCGACGTTGCCGTACTGGGTCAACTGCGGGATCTACGTGCTCGGCGAGGACGTGCTCGAACGTTTCCCCGAGCGCGGCGACCATGAGCGCTCGACGTTTCCGGACCTTGCCGCGGAGGGTCGGCTCCATGCATTCCGCCACGACGGCGCCTGGCTTACCGTGAACACGCCGAAGGACCTGAGGGTTGCCGAGGAGTACGTGGCGGCCAATCCCGGGTGGTTGGGGGCGCCATGAGCACGTCTCGCACGAAGTTCGAGTTCGCGGTCAGACGGGTCGACAAGCCCTGGGGGTACGAGCTCCACTACGCCTTGACCGAGACATACTGCGGCAAGGTGCTGGTCGTGCGGGCCGGCGAGGAGTTGAGCCTCCAGTACCACCGCGTGAAGGACGAGACGATCTACCTGCACGAGGGCCTCGCGGAGGTCGAGCTGGGAGAAACGGGCGATCCGGTGAGCGTCGAGATCGTAACGCCCGGACGCTCGTTCCATCTCCCTCCCGGAACCGTCCATCGCCTGCGCGCGATCGAGGATTGCGTGTTCCTCGAGACGTCGACCACGCAGCTCGACGACGTCGTCAGGCTCGAGGACCGGTACGGCCGGACCGAATAGGGCCGCAAGTCTCCTGGATAGACTGGGCCGGGCGATGGCCACCAGCGCGAACCGGTACGACGTCCGGGATATCGGCCTGGCGCCGGAGGGAGCGCGACGGATCGACTGGGCCGATCGCCAGATGCCAGTCCTCCGCTCGATCCGCGAGCGGTTCGAGGCCGAGCGCCCGCTGTCGGCCTACCGCGTATCCGCCTGCCTTCATGTCACGAGCGAGACCGCGAACCTCGTCCGGACGCTGAAGAGCGGGGGAGCGGACGTGGTGCTGTGCGCATCGAATCCGCTCTCGACGCAGGACGACGTCGCGGCAGCACTCGTCGCCGAGTACGGGATACCGACGTTCGCGATCAGAGGCGAGAGCACCGACACGTACTACGCACACATCGACGCGGCCTGCGACCATCGCCCCCACCTGACGATGGATGACGGCGCCGACGTGATCGGCGTTCTCCACGCCGCCCGGCGCGAGCAGGCGGGAGACGTGATCGCCGGCACGGAGGAGACGACGACAGGCGTACTGAGGCTGCGGGCGCTCCAGGCGGACGGGAAGCTCGCCTTCCCCGTGATCGCCGTCAACGACGCCGAGACGAAGCACCTCTTCGACAACCGCTACGGAACCGGGCAGTCGACGGTCGACGGCGTCATACGGGCGACAAACATCCTGCTCGCCGGGCGGAAGTTCGTCGTCGCGGGCTATGGCTGGTGCGGGCGTGGGGTGGCGGCTCGAGCTCGAGGGATGGGGGCGCATGTCATCGTCACGGAGGTCGAGCCGCTGCGTGCGCTCGAAGCGGTCATGGACGGCTTCGAGGTGCTCCCGATGGATCGCGCGGCCGAGATCGGCGATCTGTTCGTCACGGCAACGGGGGACAAGCTCGTCATCAGCCGCCGGCACTTCGAGCGGATGAAGGACGGGGCCGTTCTCGCGAACACGGGCCATTTCAACGTCGAGATCGAGCTACCGGCTCTGCGTCGCCTGGCGGTCGACGTCCGGGAGCCGAGGCCGATGGTCGAGGAGTTCGTTCTCGCCGACGGGCGGCGGATCTCGCTCCTCGCGGAGGGGCGCCTCGTGAATCTCGCCGCAGCCGAGGGGCACCCAGCGGCGGTGATGGACATGAGCTTCGCAAACCAGGCGCTCTGCGCGGAGTACGCCGTGACGCACGCCGCCGAGCTGGAGCGCCGCGTATACGGAGTGCCGGCAGACATCGACCGTGAGATTGCCCGCGTCAAGCTCGAGACGATGGGCGTCTCGATCGACCGGCTGACGGAGGAGCAGGAGCGGTACCTGACCTCGTGGGACGAAGGAACCACCTAAACCTCGACCCAGA
>JBBQXH010000140.1:0-6685 GCA_038209835.1 Gaiellales bacterium
GCACGCGAGCTCTTCCACGAGACCTACTACCTCGTGGTGCCCGCGGCCGGCCGACTCGCGCAGCCGGGCGGCGCCGACCCGATGCCGCTCGCGGCGCTCTCGGATCTGCCGTTGATCGATTACCGCGGTGTGCGGGCGCTGCATCACACGTGGACGAAGCTCGCCGACGCGGGTCGGCCGCCACGGGTCGTGTTCCGCAGCGACAACCCCACGATCCACGCGCTCATCGCGGCCGGCCTCGGCGTCGCAGTGCTGCCACAGCTGAGCGTCGATCCGGGCGTGGAGGGCGTTCGCGTGCTGCCCCTCGACCCGGCGTTCCCGCCTCGACGCCACGCGCTCGCATGGAACCGGGACCGGCCACAGTCGCAAGCGGCGGTGGAGGTCGTAGACCTCGTCGCACGCGCAGCCGGCCCGCCGTCACCGCTCGCTCTACGCGGGCGCCGCTACTCGGCCGGACGGGCTCCAACCGCTTCTTCGACATCGTGTGCCGGCGCCTGCGCTCCGGCCCGTAGGAGCACAGCGCCGAGCGCAGCCGCCACGGCCGCGAACAGCGCACCGACGAGGAACGCCGCCCTGTAGCCGCCGTTGAGCGCGACGAGCGGGGCGTCGCCCGAGGCGAGCAGGGTGTCGGTACGGGAGGCCGCGAGGCTGGCGAGGATCGCGAGGCCGAGTGCCCCGCCCATCATGAACGACGTGTTGACGACCCCTGAGGCGAGTCCGGCTTCCTCGGGCTTGACGTCGCTCATGGCGGCGAGCAGCAGCGGGTTGAAGGCAATGCCCGCGCCGAGTCCGAGCAGGATCATGCTCGGGAGCACGTCGACGGCGAAGTTCCCGTCGACCGGCGCGCGCGCGAAGAGCACGAGCCCGACCGCGGCCAGCAGGAGCCCCGTGGCCAGCGGCGGTCTGAAGCCAAAGCGCATCACGAGCCTGGCGGAGACACCGACCGAGAACACGCCCATGATCAGGTTGGCCCAGGAACGCCAGACCGACCTGCAGCGGGCTGTACCCCAGCACCAGTTGGAGATAGAGCGCGGAGAGGAAGAACCAGGCGAACATCGCGGCCGCCCAGAGAATGCCCACGACGTTCGCGGTCGCGACGTTTCGCAGCCGGAAGAGGCCGAGCGGCACAAGCGGCGTCTCGACCCGCGACTCGATCACGAAGAAGAGGACGAGAAGGGCTGCCGCCACGGCCAGCAGGCCGAGCGTCCGCCCCGACGTCCAACCCGCATCGTTGCCGTTCACGATCGCGTACACGGCGAGCATCAGAGAGGCGGTCACCGTGACCGCGCCGGCGACGTCGACGCGCCCGGCTGCCTGACCGCGGGCTGCCGGTAGCAGCCGAAGAGAGAGAAAGTAGACGCCGACCCCGATCGGGACATTGACGAGGAAGATCCAGTGCCAGCTGAGCACGTCCGTCAGGATTCCGCCGAGGAGCACGCCGATGCTCCCTCCTCCGGCAACGACGAAACCGAAGATCCCCATCGCCTTCGCCCGTTCGGCCGGCTCCGTGAACAGCGACATCATGAGCGAGAGCGCCACCGCCGATACCACGGCGCCCCCAACGCCCTGAATCGCTCGCGCCCCGACCAGGAACGCCTCCGAGCCGGCGAGCCCGCAGGCGAGCGAGGCCCCGGTGAAGAGCGCGATCCCTGCGAGAAACAGGCGCCGATGGCCGAACAGATCACCCAGCCGGCCCCCGAGGAGGAGAAAGCCGCCGAAGGTGAGCAGGTACGCGTTGACGACCCAGGCGAGCGACGTCTCGGAGAAGCCGAGATCCTCCCTGATCGAGGGCAGAGCCACGTTCACGATCGTCGTGTCGAGCACGATCATCAGATCGCCCAGGCAGAGGACGATCAGCGCCAGCCAGCGGGTGCGGTCGTTCATGGTCATCTCTCGGCGTCCTTTCGGCGACCCATCGATCCTGTCAGAGAGGTGGACGACGCGACCAAGCAGAACTCATCGGTCGGAGCGCGTCAGTCGACCCAACCAGCCTGGAATGAGGTCGCCGTCACCGGGACGGCTCGGGCCGAACGCGAGGAAGTCCAGGCCATTCGGGCCGGCCCCGAACGCGCGCACGACGCCCGGCGCGACCGTACGGCGTCCAGCGGACGGAGCTCCAGAATCTCTTCGTCGAGCTTCATCCGTCCTCCCCCGTCGATCACGACGTACACCTCGTCCGCGTCGTCATGTTTGTGCGCGAAGGCGGATCGCCGCCCCGGCTTGAGGCGGTGATAGCTCAACCCGGTCTCCTCAGCTTCGAGATCGCTGGATGCGAAACGGGCCTCCTGGATCTCGCTGAAGCCGAACTCTGGCGCGGAATCCTTGATCTCAGCGAGGTTTTTCCGCGTGAAGGGCGTCATCTTGTGAGACGTATCGCGTGTCACGAAGTCCTCCTTGCTGTGGTCGGCTGGTCTCCGATGAAGACACCTGTCGGGACGCAGACTCATCGGTTCTGCCCGATGAGTTTCGCCTGGTCGGCCGGTCCCTTCTTCGATGACCGACCCGCCGCCCCGGACGATTGCGTTTGCGATCAGCGGGCCGATCGCCCGGACCGATATGCCCGGGCTCTGTGAGCGTGTCTGCGCTTTGCTTGCGGGAAGCGATGCCGACATCGCCTTCTGCGACGTCAGCGGCGTCGATCCCGACGCGGTCACGATCGATGCCCTCGCACGACTCCAGCTCGCAGCCGGGCGCCACGGTTGTCAAGTCAGGCTGCGCCATGCGTCTGACGAGCTGCGCGAGCTCGTCGGGTTCATGGGGTTGACCGACGTCCTGCCGGGCTGACGCTACGACTCGAGCCGGGCGGGCAGACCGAAGAGCGGGAAGAGCGTCTCGGTACCGAGGAAGAACGTGAACTCGACGATCCGGCCATTCGAGAGCTCGAGCACCTGGAGCGCCCATGGATCGTAGCCCTCGCCGGTGTCGCTCGGCTTGTACTGGCCGAACGCGGGCGAACCGTTTGCCGCCACCGTCGGGATCATGCGGGAGCCCTGACAGCCGATGCCCGGGCCGAACCACCAGCGCAAGATGTCATCGCGGCCGGCGAGCCACAGGTCAAACGGTGGCATCGACTGCGTCGCGTCCTCCTGGATCAGCGACGTGAGCGCGTCCATGTCGTAGCGCTCGAACGCCTCGACGTAGCGGGCGAGGAGCTCGCGGTTTGTGTCGTCGAGTGACGTCGTCGGGCTGGACGTGCTGATGTCGCTCGCGTCCAGGGTCGCCCGCGCGCGCTGGAGGGCGCTGTTGACGGAGGCGACGCTTGTGTCGAGCAGCTCCGCGACCTCGGTGGCCTTCCAGCGGAGCACCTCGGACAGGATGAGTACCGCACGCTGCCGAGGCGGAAGATGCTGCAAGGCCGCCACGAACGCGAGCCGGATCGTCTCGCGAGCCACTACGACGTCCGCCGGATCGCCGTCCGGCTCGACGAGGCCGTCCGGCACGGGCTCGATCCAGGTGACCTCGGGCAGCGTGTTCAAATTCGCGGCTACCGGAGCCTGGGCCGGCCCGAGATCCATCGGACGCGCGCGACGCTCCCTCCCCTTCAGCATGTCGAGGCAGACGTTCGTGGCGATCCGGTAGAGCCAGGAGCGCAGCGCGGATCGACCCTCGAAACGATCGAGGCTCCGCCACGCACGCAGGAGCGTGTCCTGGACGGCGTCCTCGGCCTCGAACGGCGAGCCGAGCATCCGGTAGCAGTACGCTGTCAGCTCACGCCGATGCTGCTCCAGCTCGCCGAACGCGGGCGCGGCGGTAAGCGACGACCCCTCCACGACCCTCATCCTAGTACCGCCGAGGCAGCGCCCGCCGCGCCCTCGAGGCGCGCAAGCGCGATCAAGCGGATCGGGTGGGCCGATGTCACGATTGCCCGCATGAACGCGGCTTCTGACACCTTCGCTGGTTTCGTGGATCTTCTTGCGTGCTCGCTCGACGACCGGGATGCATCTGGCGACAGGTTCGCGTCGCGCCTGCACCTCTCTCGGTTTCACTTCGACAGACTCGTGTCCGCTGCTGCCGGCGAGCCACCCGCAACGCTGCGCCGTCGAGTGCTCCTCGAGCGAGCGGCGTACCGCCTCGTGACCACGGACGAGGACCTCCTCCGAGTGGCCCTCGACGCGGGCTACTCCTCGCACGAGGCGTTCACCCGGGCGTTCAAACGCGCCTACGGCCGTGCGCCGTCTCTCTGGCGGGGGCAGTCGACCGAGTTCCAGATCGGAGCGCCGAACGCGGTGCATTTCACCCTCCATTCGTCAATGCGATCTGCGATCCACCCGAAGTGCTCACCTACGGCGGGATGATCGCCCACGTCCTGACGTACGCCGCCCACCGCCGGACGCTCGTCTGCGGGGCGCTGGCGGACGCCGGCGTCTCCGATCTGGGCGCCGGCGATCCGATTCGATGGGTCGCCGAGGTCTCGTGACGGCCGGAGCGTGTCGATGGCCTGCGCGATCTTCGGCGAACCGCGTCGGCCCACGATCATCCGATCGCTCCTTCGAGCTCGAGGAGCTGGATCTTCGCGTGGACGCCACCGCGATAGACGCCGAGGGCGCCCCCGGTTCGAACCACGCGGTGGCACGGAACGAGGATCGGCAGCGGGTTGGTGGCCAGCGCGCTTCCGGCCGCGCGAACCGCGGCGGGACTGCCGGCTCGTGTGGCGACATCGCGGTAGGAGGCCGTCTCCCCGTACGGGATCCGAGCGGTCGCGCGCAGCACGTCGCGACGGAACCCGTGCGCGAGGCGCCAGTCGAGAGGGACATCGAAGCTTCGCCGGCGGTGATTGAAGTACTCGTCTAGCTGAAGACGTGTCGCGGTCAGTGCATCTCGAGGCGCGTGCAGGACTCGAGGAGATACGCGGCTGGCGAGCTCCTGGAGCACGCCGTCCTCTTCCTCGACGGGAAGCCCGACACGCACCAGCCCCTCGGGTGTAGCCGCGAGTAGAATCGTTCCGAGGGGCGAGTCGTGGCGCTCGAAGGCCACGTCGACGAGGCCCTCCGCCTCGGCCCGGTCGTTCAGGCTTCGACGGACGCGCTCCCACGTCGCCGGAGTCGCGGTCGGCACCCCAGCGAGGGACTTCTCGAGGGCCGTTGCGTTCTCGTGATGATCTCTGTTGGTCATGGTGGTTAGACGGAGTGCTAAGCGCAAACGTGAGATCAGGGCTCGACGTGGGCTCTGAGTCGGTTGAGACCCTCGAAGACGTTGCGCCTGGCAGCCGCTTCGCTCGTCTGCATGACCTCTGCGATCTCACCGTGCGAGAGATCGGCGAGGAAGCGCAACGTCACGGCCTGGCGCTGCTTGTCGGGTAGGTCGCGGACGTGTGCCCAGATCCCCGCGTCGAAGAAGCCGACGTCCGCGGCAACCGCCGCGGGCTCCGGGTCGGCGATCGGTTGCGGCGCGCGAGCGCGGTCACGATGCGCGTCGATGGCCTTGCGCGCCGCGATCGAGTAGAGCCAGGCGCGGACCGACGCAGGCTCCCGCACCCCGTCGTAGGCGCGTAATGCTGAGAGCATCGTCTCCTGGAAGACGTCCTCAGCCCGATCGGAGCCTGCCTGAGTCGCGCAGAAGCGAAGGAGCGCTGGCCCGTAGAGCTCGACGACACGCTCGAACGGCAGCGGCTCGGAGCGAGGTGACAGCGCACGATTGGTCATGCTCATCCCTTTTGAGACGTGCTACGGCTCGATTGCGTGAGACGGCGTTGGCTGGCCGCGAGCGGTAGCGGCTGCAGCACCTGATCCGGAAGCTCGTCGGTATGTCGGACTATATTGGCCCCCCGTGCACGCAGACGTGCTCGTTCTCGGCGCCGGGCTGGCCGGTCTCTCCTGCGCCCGCGATCTCGCCGAAGGCGGTGCGGACGTGCTCGTCGTCGAGGCACGCGACCGGCCTGGCGGACGAGTCGAGCACGGCGTTCTTGCCGACGGCCGCTCGGTTGAGCTCGGCGGCGAGATCGTCGGCCCTATTCATCACGCCTACCTGGAGCTCGTCGCGGAGCTGGGCCTGCAAGTCGTTCCGAGCTACACGGATGAGCCGGGCGAGACGGCGTACGACCTGCTGGATCGCGTCGAGTTCGGCGAGAGGTGGCTCGATCGCGAGGACCTGGCGGCACTCGAGCGGAGCGAGGCCGGCCTCGTCGAGCTTTCGCACAGCGTCGACCCCGCCGATCCGTGGTCGCACCCGGATGCCGCTCGGCTCGACCGGCTCTCGATCGGTGACTACCTTCGCGAGCAGAATGCAACGGCGGATGCCTATCGCTACGTGGAGCTGCACTCGGTCGGCGCAGGCGGTGGCCGCCTCGGCCGCTCCTCGCTCCTCGGCACTCTTCGGTCGATCGCGGCCAGCGGCGGGCACCTGCAGTCCGACTACGAGGCGTGGGAGAGCCTGAAGGTAGAAGGTGGGTCGAGCACGCTGGTAGGCACGCTCGCCGACAGTCTCGGCGAGCGCATCCACTTCGGCGAGCCGGTCCGGCGTGTCGAGATCGGCTCGCGCTGCACGGTCGAGCTCGACAGTGGCGAGCGCCTCGAGGCGGACTCCGTCGCCTTCCCGTCGCAGCGCGACGGCATCTGCGAGCTGATGCCGTTCTTCTCCGGCGATGCGACGATCACCGACGAGGACGGAACGAGCTACGAGAGATACGCCCCGGAGTCGTCCGCTTCTTCCCGGACGGCTGGAAGGGCACCTGGGAGATCCGCGAGAC
>JBBQXH010000141.1:0-6673 GCA_038209835.1 Gaiellales bacterium
CGGCATGGTCATCCGCGTCGACGTCGTCGATGCTGCGTTGCAGGCGGTCTACGGTGGCCGGCCGGATCGGCGAGTCGTGGCGTTTTCGCCTCAGGGCCGTCAGCTCGATCAGCCGCTGGTCGAGGAGCTGGCGGCAGAGGCGAGCCTCACGCTCCTCTCGGCTCGGTTCGAGGGATTCGACGAGCGGGTGGTCGAGCATCTCGCGACAGACTCGATCTCGATCGGCCCCTACGTCCTCTCCGGAGGCGAGCTGCCGGCGATGGTGCTGCTCGACGCGATTGTGCGCCGGCTCCCGGGCGCGCTCGGGGACCCCTCGAGCGTCATCGAGGAGAGCTTTTCGGACGAGCTCGACCGTGGCGTCGAGTATCCGCAATACACGCGTCCAGCGGAGTACAGGGGCTGGCAGGTTCCCGCCGTCCTCCTCTCGGGCGACCACGCCAGGATCGAGGCCTGGCGGCGCAGCAAGAGCGCAGAGCGGAGCATCAGCTGAGAGGTCCCATCGACCGGCTGACGGCTGGGCTTCCCAGCCCGTGGCGGACGATCGTCGACTGGGGGCTGACGATTGCGATCGCGGTCGCCGCCGTCCTCCTGATCAAGGCGTTCGTCGTCAACCCGTACAAGATCCCGTCGTCCTCGATGGAGCCCACGTTCCACTGTGCGCGTCCCGGCGCCGGATGCGAAGGCCGCTTCAACGACCGGGTGATCGCGAACCGCTTCATCTATCACTTCCGCGATCCCGAGCGAGGTGACATCGTCGTCTTCGACCCGCCGGCGGACGTCGCGCAGTTCTGCGGCGCGGGCGGCACGTACGTAAAGCGGATCGTCGGGATGCCTGGCGAGCGAATCGCCCAGCGAAACGGCGTCGTCTATGTCGACGGCAAGGAGTTACCCGAGCCGTATCTCCAACCCGGTCGGCGTGGAGGGCCGGATTTCGGGCCCCTTGTGCTCGGGTCCGGCGAGTACTTCATGATGGGCGACAACCGCCAGCTCTCCTGCGACAGCCGTCGCTGGGGCCCGATCACGCGCGAAGCCATGATCGGACCGGTGTTCATGACCTACTGGCCACCCAACCGAATCAGCTTCCGCTAGGATTTCCGGTCGCGCTACGGCGCCCCTTCAGATGAGCAACCTTATCGAGCAGATCGAGCGGCGCCAGCTGCGCGAGGTTCCCCGGTTCAAGGCTGGCGACACTGTTCGTGTCCACTTCCAGGTGATCGAGGGCCAGCGACGCCGCATCCAGGTGTTCGAAGGCGTCGTGATCAAGCGTCAGGGCGCCGGCGCGCGCGAGACGTTCACGGTGCGCAAGCAGTCATTCGGCGTCGGGGTCGAGCGGACCTTCCCGGTTCACTCACCGAAGATCGAGACGATCGAGGTGAAGGCGATCGGTGACGTAAATCGCGCAAAGCTCTACTACCTTCGCGGAAAAGTGGGAAAGAAGGCGCGCGTCCGCGAGAAGCGGCTGACCTAGGCGCTATCCTCGGCCGCGTGCCACCGACACGCAGCGGCCGCAAGCTGATCGCCTTCGACCGGCGACTCGGCGTCCGGCTCGTCGCCGGTGCCGACGAAGCGGGACGGGGGAGCCTCGCCGGCCCGCTCGTGGCCGCAGGCGTGCTTCTCGACTACGAGTCGCTTCGCGGGCGCCGCACCGCGGCGCTCGGCCTCCTGAACGACTCGAAGCAGGTTGGCCCGGAAGAGCGCGAACGGCTCTTCGAGGCGGTTCTCGCCTCCGCTGTGAGAGTGGCCGTCGAGGTGGTACCTCCCGGCGAGATCGATCGGTCAGGTCTCCACCGCTCGAATCTGCGCGCGCTCGGGGCGGCGCTCGCCGCGCTCGGCGAGGCCGACGTGCGGCTCGTCGACGGGTTTCGGCTCGGCCCGGCGGCGCCTCCTCATCGAGCCGTCGTGGACGGAGACGAGAAGAGCGCCGCGATCGCGGCGGCCTCGATCGTCGCCAAGGTCGTGCGTGATCGCGTCATGCGCCGGCTCGACGCGCTGTACCCCGGGTTCGGCTTCGCGCGCCACGTCGGCTACATCACGCCGGCCCATGCCGACGTCGTGCGCCGGCGCGGACCCTGCGCGATCCACCGGCGAAGCTTCCAGGCGCTCTGCTACACGGAAGGCGCGAGCTCGAGGCCGCCTGCTGCGGAGTGAACGCAACCGGAGCGGCAGCCGAGCGGAGGGTGCGCCGTTACTACCGGCTCCGCGGATATCGCATCCTCGCTGCAAACGTCCGAGCAGGAGGCAACGAGCTCGACATCGTCGCGCGCCGGGGCGACCGGCTCGTCTTCTGCGAAGTGAAGTACCGGGCCGGCGACGGCTTCGGCGACCCGGCGGAGGCGGTCGGGCCCGAGAAGCAGCGGCGGGTAACCCGGGCGGCCGAGGGATACCTGGCGCGACATCCGGAGCTGGCCGGCCTCGAGGTGGTGCTCGAGGTCGCTGCGGTTCGCCGGGGATGCATAGAGCGTGTCCGGATCACCTCGGTTGACGTTTGACGGCGCCACGTCTCTGTCGCTAGCTTCAGGGGTCTTGGCGGAGCAGGCAAACAGGGCGTCGGGGACGTTCATGGAACGCTGGACCCGCGCGATGATCCGTTGGCGCTGGCTCGTGATCGCCCTGTGGATCGTGGCGGTCCTCGGCTCCTTCGTCGTCTCCCGTGGCCTTGGTGATCTCCTCACGAACCGCTTCGTTCTGCCCGGAACGGACACGGAACGCGCTGAGACCATCCTCGAGGATCAGTTCGGGCAGAAATCGACCGGCTCCTTCGACATCGTCGCCGTCTCGGACTCCGGAGACGTCCAGGCGATCATCCCGGCGCTGAACGAGGCCGGGCGCCGGGCGGAGAAGGTCGTTCCGACCGGGACGTTCGTCGATGCCTTCCCCGCTTCGCCGACGGTCGCGAGCGCAACGATCGTCTCGGGTCTCGAACCGGCGGATGCGAAGGGCTACGTGATGCGCGTCCGGGAGGCGCTCGGCTCGGTTCCCGTCGCCACCCTCTACGTGACGGGCCAGGCGGCGATTGAGCACGACCTGGAGCCGATCCAGGATCAGGATCTGAAGCGAGGCGAGTTCCTGATCGCGATTCCGATTGCGCTCATCATCCTCGTCTTCGTCTTCGGCACTCTCGCCTTTCTCATCCCGTTCGCCTTCGCGCTCTCCGCGATTCCCGTCACGCTGGGAGTGGTCTGGATCTTCGCCAACGTGATGGAGCTCTCGACCTATGTGACGCAGCTCGTCTCGCTGATCGGGCTCGGGATCTCGGTCGACTACTCGCTGCTGATGGTCTACCGCTATCGCGAGGAGCGTCGGGAAGGGAAAGACAAGGTCGACGCGGTCGTCACTACGATGCAGACGGCCGGCCGCGCCGTCGTCTTCAGCGGGACGGCGGTCGCGATCGGGCTCGCGATGCTCCTTGCGATGCCCCTTCCGTTCATGCGCGGCTTCGGCGTCGCCGGCCTGACGATTCCGATCGTCTCGCTCGTGTGCGCGATGACGCTGCTTCCCGTGCTTCTCTACCTCACCGCAGACGGGCTCGACCGTGTGCGGCTCGTTCCCAGGAAGCTGATCGATCGCCGGGCGGATACGGAGACGGGCTTCTGGATGCGCTTGTCTCGCGCGATCATGCGCCGGCCGGTGCTCTTCGCGACCGGGTCGGTGGCACTTCTCCTCGCGTTCGCGATCCCGGCCTTCTGGATCGAGGTCGGCCCCGGAACCAATCAGGGCATCCCGCAGAATCTCGAATCGACACGAGCCCTGAACATCCTCGGCGAAGCGGCAGGGAAGGGCGCGACCGCGCCCACGGAGGTGGTGATCGACACGGGGCAGCCGGGCGGAGCGCAGGATCCCGACGTTGGCGCAGCGGTGGAGCGCCTGACGGCGGGGATCGAGGCCGACCCCGAGACGGTGAGGGTCCTCGCCGGGCCAGGCCCGCAGTTCGTCGATCCGACGGGTCGCTATCTCCGACTGCAGGCGATCGGCAAGGATGAGTACGGGACGCAGGGTGCGATGGACTTCGTCCGCCGGTTCCGCTCGGACATCGTTCCGGCGGCGCAGTTCCCGGGTGGGGTGAATGTCTACGCGGGCGGAGGGCCGCCGTCGAGCGTCGACTTCCTCGACCTCGTCTACGGCACTTTCCCGTGGCTCGTCCTCGCAGTTCTCGTGCTGACCTACTTCCTGTTGCTGCGGGCGTTCCGCTCGCTGCTCCTGCCGCTGAAGGCGATCATCCTCAACCTGCTCTCGATCGGGGCTGCGTACGGCCTCCTCGTCGTGTTCTTCAAATGGGGGGCGGGAGAGGCGTTCGGGCTTCAGAGCTACGACCAGATCGAGGGGTGGATCCCGGTCTTCCTGTTCGCGATGCTCTTTGGCCTGTCGATGGATTACGAGGTATTTCTCGTCAGTCGGATGCGCGAGGCTTGGGACTCGGGGGAGCCGAACCCGCGTGCCGTGTCGCTCGGGCTTGCGAAGACGGGGCGCATCGTGACGGCCGCGGGCCTGATCATGATCGCCGCGTTCTCGGGCTTCATGTTCGGACGGGTCCTCGGACTCCAGCAGTTCGGCTTCGGGCTGGCCATCGCGATCCTCGTGGACATCACGATCGTGCGGATGTTGCTGCTGCCGAGCGCGATGGCGCTCTTCGGCCGGTGGAACTGGTGGCTCCCGACGAACATCGCCCGGGTCTTTCGCGTCAAGCCTTCGCCGCTCATCGACAAAGGCGCACGGCCAGCGATTAGCCCGACGCGCGCTCGCTGATCAGTACTGAGCTACTCAGTCGTCGACTGAACGACGTAGGCTGAGACGTCGGCGACCTGCTGCTCCGAGAGCTGATCCTTGAAGGAGGGCATTCCTCCTCCACCGTTCGTGACCTGAGTGACGACTGTCGTCACATCCGGCTTCAGGTCATCGAGATTGGGCCCGACAGCGCCATCGGAGCCGGCTGCCTCGAGCGTGTGACAGCCGCCGCAATTTGCCTGTTCCCACACCGTAGCCCCGGCCGTTGCGTCTCCGATCCCCTCGGGCGCGGTCGTGGTAGCCGTGCCGGCAGCTGTCGTTTCGCCGCCGCTGTCGCCTCCGCCGCACCCTGCGAGCATCCCCGTGCCGACGGCCAGCATCGTGATGACGACGGCTGCTTCGCGGCGGGGGAGGCGCATGGGGCGAAGTCTTCCACAGACGCCTGGCTGCGTCGTCGGGTCGAACCCATTCGCTACTCTCGATTCATGAATGCCCGGGCCCTCGACGAGGCCTGTGAGGATCTCATACGCCGCCGCCGACGGATGATCGAAAGCGGGGCGCTGGCCGTCGTCGCCGGCGGTCTCTCTGTCGCAGCGTGGACGATCTCGCGAAACCTCGGGCTCGCGCTCCTGGTGGGGGCGTTGACGCAGCTCGCGATCGCGTCGGGCGCGTTCGTCGCCCGGCGGTTCCAGATCGAACGACTGGCGCTCGACCCGGCTGCGTACGCCATCCCCGAGGTAACGGCGTTCGGCTCGCGTCTCGTCGCGCCGCGCACGCGTGCGCAGCTCGCAGCAAGCATCCGGTCGATGCTCGTGGAGAGCGTCGAGACGCGCAGACGGAGCCTCTCTGCCTCGGCCGGTCTGTTCCTACGGGATCGCGTCTCGCGGTACTCGCGAGAACTCGACGGGATCGCCCGAGATCTCGTCTCTCCGGCGGTGAGCGTCCAGCCGGTGAGCGTTGCCCGCTGCCGCTGGCTACTCACCCATGCGGCCGAGAGTCCCCTCTACAACAGCCGGATCCCGCAGGAGGATCTCGGCTCTGCGCTGCGCAGGATCCGCTCGGGCATGCATCCCCGGTAGCCGCGCCGCACATCGGCACGAACTCGTGACATTGCCGTCTCCCACTCGTGTCCTTTCCCGGCGTACCGTCGAGGCATGGTGGCTCGGGCGCTCACCCATTCCCTCGTCGGCCTCGAGGCGCGGCCGGTCGAGGTCGAGGCACATCTCCAGCTCGGCGTTCCCGGGTTCGCGATCGTGGGCCTTCCCGACAAGGCCTGTCAGGAGGCGAAAGAGCGAGTTCGCAGCGGGATCACGAGCGCCGAGCTCGAGTGGCCCCTTCGGCGGATCACCGTCAATCTCGCGCCCGCAGATCTGCGAAAGGAGGGATCGGGCTTCGATCTCCCCATCGCGCTCGCCCTGCTCGCCGCGTCGCGACAGATCTCGCCCGATCGGCTCGCGGGTCATGCCGCCGTCGGGGAGCTCGCGCTCGACGGCAGGCTGAGGCCTGTACCTGGCGCCCTCGCCTGCGCCGAGGCCGCGCGCCGTGCGGGGCTGAGCCGGCTCCTCTGCGCGGACGAGTCGGCGTCGGAGGTGTCGCTGTCGGGTATCCAGGCCGTCCCGCTCCGGCACCTCGCCGAGGCCGGCGCCTACTTCCGCGGCGAGGTCGAGCCTCGCGAGTGCGCGCCGCCGGTTCCCGCCCCGGCCCCGCCGTGGCCTGACCTGGCGGATGTCAGAGGGCAGGAGCGGGCACGTCGTGCGCTCGAGATCGCAGCAGCAGGGAGACACAACCTCCTTCTCGCGGGCCCGCCGGGAACGGGAAAGACGATGCTCGCCCGGCGCCTGCCGGGTCTCCTGCCACGCCTCTCGCTCGACGAGGCGCTCGAGGTGACGCGTATCCACTCCGTCGCCGGTGTCCTGCCTCCCGGTCGGCCTCTGGTCCAGTACCCGCCGTT
>JBBQXH010000142.1:0-6671 GCA_038209835.1 Gaiellales bacterium
GATCTCCTCGACGGCGGCCAGCGCCTGATGGGGTTCGGTCACCGCGTGTATCGGGCCGAGGATCCGCGCGCCCGGATCCTCCGCCGGACGGCGAGGGACCTCAGTTCCGACCGGTTCGAGGTCGCCGAGGCGCTCGAGCAGGCTGCGCTCGCCGAGCTTGCCGAGCGCCATCCCGAGCGTGTGCTCGCCACGAATGTCGAGTTCTGGTCGGCGGTCGTCCTCGACATCGTCGATATTCCACCCGACCTGACCCCGGCGATGTTCGCGTGCTCGCGCACTGGCGGGTGGTCGGCTCACGTACTCGAGGAGAAGAAGACCGGCCGCCTGATCAGGCCTTCGGCCGCTTATGTGGGACCCGCGAGCCGGTCGCTCGCGTCCGTCTAAGTGCTTCCGGTCGGACATACGGTCATGATCCTGGCGGCGAAAAGCAAGCCGGACAAGGACGCAGGGAGCGTTCGTATCCGGAGGATACGGACGCGACCGAGGACGCAGACCGGCACCGCTTTGCAGCCGGCAGGGCACGATCGTATGTCCGATCGGGGGCACTAAGTGTCTTCCCATCTCGCCGAGGTAGCGGCGAGGGCTGCGGAGGTAAAGGACGAGCAGGAGCTCGCACAGCTCCGGCACGCCGTCGAGGAGGAGCTCGAGTTCGCGGTTCACAGCGAGGACTTCCGCGAGCGAGCGGTCGCCTACCGGGCGGTCGGCCAGATGCGCTTCCGGCAGAAGACCGAGCTCTTGCGGCGCGGAATGGAGGATGACAGCCCGGCGTGCCGGGGCTCGGCTCTCCTCTCGCTCGAGAGCCTCTCGCGCGACCACGCCGGCGTCGTCAACGGGCAGCGCTCGCTCCTGCATCAACTCGCGAACGCCGACCCGAACGCTGCCGTTCGAAGGCTTGCGGTTCTCGCCCTGAAGAACGGCTCGCCCCACGCCGATACGATCGTGCTCCTCGAGCACATCGCGGACTCCGACGACGAGGAGCAAGAGCTCCGCCAGACCGCGCACAAGGTGGCCGAGCAGCTGAGGAAGACGGCGAACGCCCGCAAGCACGGGCAGCACTAGTCACGGCTGGGGCCTTCGGCCTCGCTGCGTGACGGTGACCGGCGGCTCCGCCGCCTCCCCTGTCACGGCTGGGGCCTTCGGCCCCGTTGCGTGACCGCATGCGGGTGCGCCTTGAAGTACGTCTCGCGGCGTCTGCGGTCGGAGACGTGGGTGTAGAGCTCTGTCGTCGCGAGGTCTGCGTGGCCGAGCATCTCCTGGACCGACCGGAGATCGGCGCCGCCCTCGAGCAGATGGGTCGCGAACGAGTGGCGTAGGAGATGCGGGTGCACACGCCCGGGCTCGAGACCCGCCTTCCCGGCGAGCTTGCGAAGGATGAGAAACGCCCCGGCGCGCGTGAGGGCGCCTCCCTGGGCGTTCAGGAAGAGCTCGGACCGGTGCCGGCGGTCGAGGTAAGGGCGCCCTCGGGCGAGATAGCGCCGGAGGGCTTCAGCGGCCTCGCGTCCGAGCGGCACGATGCGCTCCTTTGAGCCCTTGCCGAGCGGTCGAACCAGGCGGGCGTCGAGATCGACGCGGCCGCGACCGAGGCCGACCGCCTCGCTGACCCTGAGGCCTGCTCCGTACAGGAGCTCGACGAGAGCGCGGTCTCGGAGCTGGCGCGGGGTCGTTCCGCTTGCCGCTTCGATGAGACGCTCGACCTCGGCAGGGGAGAGCGTCCTGGGGAGCCGGCGTCTGCGCCGGGGAAGGTCGACATCGGCCCCCGGATTGTCGGGTCTCATGCCGAGGAGAACGAGATGGCGGTAGAAGGTCCGACTTGCCGCCACGCGCCGGGCGATCGAGCTCGCTGCGAGACCGCGCGCTCGAAGGTCGGCGACCCAGGACTCGATGTCCGCCTGCGTTGCCCCGGCTGGAGACCCGTCGAGGAATCGCGCGAGGTCGACGAGGTCGCGCCGATACGCATCGACTGTTCTCGGCGAGCGACGCGCCGCGAGCAGGGCGAGAAACGACTCGACCGTGGGGTCAGGCGCGGGGGTGAGCGCGGTCATAGACCTTCCTGAGCCGGCGTCCGTCGACGTGGCTGTAGACCTGCGTGGTGGAGAGCGAGGAGTGACCGAGAAGCTCCTGAATCGTTCGAAGGTCGGCCCCTCCTTCGAGCAGATGCGTCGCGAACGCGTGGCGTAGGCGATGCGGGTTCGGCACGATCCGCCGGAGCGTCGAGGTGTCGAGCGGACGGCCCCTGACCGAGAGGAACACGATGTTCTCCGCTCCCCGTGCCAGTTTCGGGCGGGCGTCGAGGAGATAGCGGCGAAGCCGATAGGCCGCCTCCTCGCCCAGGGGAACGGAGCGCTCTTTCTCGCCCTTCCCGCGGACGAGCACCGCCTCCTGCTCGAAGTCGACATCCGCGAGTGTGAGGTCGACGACCTCCTGAGACCGCAGGCCCGCCGAGTAGGTGAGCTCGAAGAGCGCCCGGTTTCGCAAGGCAATCGGGTCGTCTCCGTCCAGGAGCTCGAGTAGGACGTCGGTCTCGGCCGGCGTGGGGGAGTGGGGAAGCCGCCTCGAGCGTGCGCCTCCCAGCGGGACGTCCGGCACGCGGCCCGGCCCGAGCGTCTCGCGCAGCAGGGATCTGACCGCGGCGAGCTTGCGCGCCACCGTCGTTCGCGCGAGCTTCCTCGGGCGCCGTCCCGGCCGATCGGCCCCGAGCGAGGTTGCAAATGCGCTCAGCAGCCGCACGTCCACCTGATCGACCGTCCGGCCCTGCGAGCGAAGCCACGACGAGAACTCCCTGAGATCCGCCCGGTAGCTCCGTCGCGTTGCGTCGGAGAGCCTCGGCGAGGCGAGAAACCGTTCGATCGCGGCATCGGTGTCCACGCTCGGCCGTTCGTGCCCGGCGTACGGCTTCCTGCCCCCGGTAGATTCGATCGATGCTCCTGACGTTCGTCGCGCAACACCTTCTCGTCGCAACCTGGGGGGTCGGAGTCGACTCCATTGCCCGGGCGCTTCCCGCCGGACTCGAGCCGGCGCGAGCCGACGACGGCCGCGGAACCGTCTCGATCGCGGCCTATCGCGCGACGGCGGTCAAGCTGGACGGCCTTCCGGGACCATCCTTCTCGCAGGTGGACGTGCGGGCGGCGGTCGTCCGCGACGATGACCCGGGGGCGTTCTTCCTCACGCTGCGCGTGACGCCCGGAGGTCTCGGCGGCGTGTTTCTCGGCGCCCCCTACCGGCCGGGCTGGATCCGTGTCCGCGAGGGCTTCGTGCGGGCGCGCGGCCTCGGGCTGGTCTCGACGTACCGTCCCCTGGGTGTTGCGGAAGACGCTCCGCCCTTCTCGAGCGGCCCTGCCAGAACGAGAACGATCGGCTACTACGCCGCGGCCGGCCTGCACCGTGTCGAAGCAGAGCACGGCTCGATCGGCTGGCGACAGGCCGAGATCGAGGGCGAGTCTCGGTTCGAGCCGGTCGTCGCACTCGGCTTCGATGTGGGGCTCCCCGAGTCGGTGCTCTACGCCGAGAGCACGAGCATCCGCGTAAAGCTCCCCCCGGAAAAAGTGGAATGATGCCGACCATGGGCTTCGTCGCGCACTGGGACGACGCCGAGACAGGATCCGGCGAGGTCGGCCATCTCGGTGGTGTCTGGGCAGATCTCGGGCTCGCTGCGGGCTCCGTCGGCGTCGGCGCGAGCCGGATCCGCATCCCGAGCGGGAAATGGTCGACGCCCGCACACGTGGAGCTGGCCGAGGAGGAGATCTTCTTCGTCCTCGGAGGCGCGGGAGTCTCCTGGCAGGACGGGGAGACCTACGACGTCTGCGAGGGAGACTGCCTCGTCCATCTCGTCGAGGAGCAGACGCACACGCTGATGGCCGGCCCGGAAGGGCTCGACGTCCTGGCCTTCGGAACGCGCCGCCCGGCAGGCGGTACGTACCTTCCGAGGGCGGAAGTGATCAGGGCAGGCCCCGGTAGCGCTGCGACACGCCCCGACAAGCACCCGTGGGAGCTCGAGGCCGAGGCCGGACCGCCTGAGGTCGGCGAGCGCAGCGCTCGCCCCGATCGGATCGTCGCGCTCTCGGACATCGTCCCCGAGCAAATGGGAGCGGGGCTCATCCGGAACCTCGGGCGCGCAGCCGGCTCGGTTTCGACCGGGCTCAGGCACGTCGAGCTCGCGCGGGGAAACGAGGGTGCGCCACCGCACTGCCACTCCGCCGAGGAGGAGCTCTTCGTCGTCCTTGCCGGCGGCGGTGTCTGTCTGATCGGGGATGACGAGCACGAGCTCCGCCGCGGGTCGGCGGTCTCGCGACCGCCGGGAACCGGGATCGCGCACGCGTTCCTCGCCGGGTACGAGGGAATGACCTACCTCGCGTACGGCACCCGGGAGCCGGCCGACATCGTCTACTACCCCCGCGCGCGGCAGGTGTCGATTCGTGGCGTCGGGGTCAGGTTCACCGTCCCTGACGGGTAGCGCTGCTCTCGAGTCCCGTTATCGGGCCAGAAGCCTCTGGGCTCGACCGGCTCGAGGGAACGCTCGCACCGCGTTCGCCGCTCGCTGCCGCACGACGAGTGAAGCTCGTCCAGCGCTGGCTTCCCGGCCGTTGAGGCTTGATGTGGAATGGGCGTGCGTCTGGGGAGCCGTCTGCACCAAGGAGCGTGGTTGAGGCGGCCGCGATCCGCCGTGTGCAGACCCTCATCCAGGCGTGCGGTCATTCCACATCAAGCCTCTAGTCGGCGCCGTTCTCGCTTCCGAATTGCCAGTGCTCGGGCGAGCGGAAGAGCGCCGAGAGGAGGAGCTGCCTGACGAAGATCATCTCCTTCGGCAGACGGTCGAACAGGTTGCCGAAGAGCTCCTCGTGCGACAGGAGCTCGGTGGCCCAGACATCCCGATCGATCGTCATCAGCTCGACGAAGCGCTCGCGCGGGAACTCCTCGAGGCCGCGCCAATCCAGATCCTCGTAGCGTGGCATCCAGCCGAGCGGGCTCTCGATGCCGACGGCATGGCCGTTGGCGCGCTCGACGATCCACCGCAGGACGCGCATGTTGTCGCCGAACCCGGGCCACAGGAAGCCGCCGTCGTCGTCGCGCCGGAACCAGTTGACGCCGAAGATGCGCGGCGGGTCCGGGATCCCCCGCCCGAACTGGAGCCAGTGGTTCCAGTAGCTCGCCATGTGGTAGCCGCAGAACGGGAGCATCGCCATGGGATCACGGCGAACGGCTCCGGTCGCGCCGGCGGCGGCGGCCGTCGTCTCGGATCCCATCGTCGCACCGAGATAGACGCCGTACGTCCAGTTGTACGCCTGATAGACGAGCGGGACGGTGTCGCGGCGACGGCCGCCGAACACGAACGCCTTGATCGGGACGCCGTCCGGGTTGTCCCACTCGGGGTCGAGTGACGGGCATTGGCTGATGGGGGCGGTGAAGCGGGCGTTTGGATGCGCCGCGGTGCGTCCGCTCTCGAGCGTCCAGGGCTGCCCCTGCCAGTCGGTCAGCTCGGGCGGCGGCTCGCTGGTCATCCCCTCCCACCACACGTCGCCGTCCGGTGTCAGGGCGACGTTGGTGAAGATCGTGTTCGCGGCGCAGGAGGCCATCGCGTTCGGATTCGACTTCTCGGATGTTCCGGGCGCGACGCCGAAGAACCCGTACTCCGGGTTGATCGCGTAGAGGCGCCCATCCTTGCCGAGCTTGATCCATGCAATGTCGTCGCCGACGGTGGTCACTTTCCAGTCGCCCATCGCGTCGGGTGGGATCAGCATGGCGAAGTTCGTCTTGCCACAGGCGCTCGGGAACGCAGCGGCGACGTACGTCTTTTCCCCGTCGGGCGACTCGACGCCGACGATGAGCATGTGCTCGGCGAGCCAGCCTTCGTCGTGGGCGATTCTCGACGCGATCCGCAGGGCGAGGCACTTCTTCCCGAGGAGCGCGTTCCCGCCGTAGCCGCTCCCGTACGACCAGATTGAGCGCTCTTCCGGGAAGTGGACGATGTACTTCTCGTCGTTGCACGGCCAGGGAGCGTCGTCCTGACCTGGCTCGAGCGGCACCCCGACCGAGTGCATGCACGGAACGAAGTCCCCGTCCGCCCCGAGGACGTCCAGCACTGCCGACCCCATCCGGGTCATGATCTTCATGCTCGCGACGACGTAGGGAGAGTCGGTGATCTCGACGCCCGCGTAGGCGATCGGCGAGCCGAGGGGTCCCATGCTGAACGGGACGACGTACATCATCCGGCCGCGCATGCAGCCCGCGAACAGCCGGGCGAGCCTCGCGTGCATCTCGCGCGGGTCGAGCCAGTTGTTCGTCGGGCCGGCGTCGATCTTCGAGCGGCTGCAGACGAACGTCCGGTCTTCGACGCGCGCGACGTCGGTTGGATCGGAGCGGGCGAGGAAGCTGTTCGGGCGCCTCTCCTCGTCGAGCTTGATGAAGGTTCCCGACTCGACGAGGAGCTCGCACATCCGGCCGTACTCCTCGTCGGATCCGTCGCACCAGCGGACGGCATCAGGCTCGCAGAGCTCGGCCATCTCCTCGACCCACAGCCGGAGGCGCTCATGCCTCAGATTCTGCGGCTGTGCAGGCACCTTTCCCGGAGGATCGTCAAGCTGTGTCATGGCCGGCAGCCTATCTGCCCCTGTCCAAGGTGTGCGTTCGCCGGACCGTTTTCGGTAGGGTCATAGTCAGTGGAAGCGAAGCACGAC
>JBBQXH010000143.1:0-6658 GCA_038209835.1 Gaiellales bacterium
GAGTCGACGCATCGAATGATTTCTTCATCCGAACGACAGACGAGGGTCATAAGAAGGTGGTTCAGGAGTTCGTCCAGCGGATCCACGACGCCGGTGAGATCTACGAAGACACCTATCGGGGGCTCTATTGTGTCGCCTGCGAGTCGTTCTACAGCGAGGGCGAGCTGGTGGACGGGCGATGTCCGCAGCACGGAACCGTTCCCGAGTACTTCGAGGAGCGCAACTACTTCTTCCGGCTCTCCGGCTATCAGGAGAAGCTTCTTCGCCTCTATGACGAAAACCCGGATTTCGTACTGCCTCGCATCCGCTACAACGAGGCTCGCCGATTCATCGAGCAAGGGCTCGAGGACATCTCGATCAGCCGGGGCGGTCAGCAATGGGGGATTCCCGTGCCATGGGATCCCGAACAGGTGATCTACGTCTGGGTCGACGCGCTCATCAACTACGTCAGCGCCCTGACGTATGCCCAGGAGGGGCGCGATCTTCGAGGACGGTTCTGGCCGCACGTGCGGCACCTGCTTGCGAAGGACATCCTGAAGTTCCACTGCGTCATCTGGCCCGCGTTGCTCCTGGCTGCCGGATATCAGGTGCCGCGACAGCTGTTCGTCCACGGTTACCTCCTGATCGACGACCGCAAGATCTCAAAATCTCTCGGCAACGTGATCGATCCGCTCGATCTCATCTCGGTCTACGGCGTCGACCCCGTCCGGTTCTTCCTTCTTCGCATCACGCCGTTCGGCCAGGACGGCAGCGCCTCGATCGGGGGGCTTCACGAGCGGTACGAACGTGAGCTGGGCAACGAGCTCGGGAATCTCCTGTCGAGAACGACCGCCATGATCGCCCGATATCGGTCGGGCACCATTCCCGAGGCGCCGTGGGACTCGCCGCTACGGCCTTCGATCGACGCGCTCGGGCCCGACATGGCGGCACGAATCGACCGCTTCGACCTGACGGGTGCGCTCGAGCAGGCATGGAGCCTCGTCCGCGACCTCAATCGACATGTCGAGGAGCGTGCGCCCTGGCAGCTGGCGAAGGACGAGGCACGGGCCCAGGACCTCGACAGGACGCTCTTCGACCTGGCCGACGGGTTGCGCGCGCTCGCGGTCGCGCTCTCGTCCTATCTTCCCGAGACTGCGCCGCGCATCCTGACCGCGCTCGGGCAGTCGGATGATCTCGGCTGGGAAAGGGTCGCGTACGGTCTCACGGAGCCATCCGATGGCATCGAAGCGGCGTCACCGCTCTTCCCGAGAGTCGAGTCGCCGGTCGCGGCCGAGTGATCGATACGCACGCGCATCTCGATGCGTGCGCCGTCTCGCCCGACGAGGCGATCGCGCGAGCGGGTGCGGCGGGCGTCGAGAAGATCCTCGCTGTCGGTTCCGGCGTCGAGTCGTGCCGTTTCGCGCTCGATCTTGCTCGCGCGAACGTCGGTGTGTACGCGATCCTCGGGATCCATCCGCATCAGGCGGGGGAGGCAACGGCGTCCGACCTCGAGGCGGTCGAGGAGCTCCTCTCGGATCCGCGTGCCGTCGCAGTCGGAGAGACGGGGCTCGACTATTATCGCGACTACGCTCCGCGCGACCGACAGGCTCCGCTCTTCGCGGAGCACCGCGCACTCGCCGCACGCCTCGGGAAGGCGATCGTCGTGCATACGCGAGCGGCGGACGACGACACACTGGCTGCGCTCTCTGACGTTCCCGAGTCGCTCGCGGTGGTTCTCCACTGCTTCTCGTCGCCCGGCATGCTCCCGGATGCTCTCGAGCGCCGGTACTACATCTCTTTCGCCGGCAACGTCACCTATCCGGGGGCGGGCGATCTCCGCCGAGCAGCGGCATTCGTTCCGGACGATCGGCTTCTCGCCGAGACGGACAGTCCGTATCTGGCGCCGCAGCCAGTGCGCGGACGCCCGAACGAGCCCGCGAACGTCGTCGACGTCGTCTCGACCCTGGCCGATGCGCGAGGAGAGGCATCGGAGGAGCTCGGCCGGCGCATCGCGGAGAATGCGGCGCGAGCGTTCGCCCTGCCGTGAAGGGCATGCCGATCACGCCCAACCGCGAGCTCGGCCAGCATTTTCTGGTCGACGAGAACATTCTCCGCGTGATCGGGCGGCTCTCCGAGTTGAGCGACGATGACGTGGTTCTGGAGGTCGGCGCCGGCCTCGGTGCGCTAACGGCGTATCTCGCCCCGCGGGTGGCCTACGTGCAGGCCGTCGAGCTCGACCGGGGGCTCGAGGAAGGTCTTCGCGCCGCGCTCGCGGGCGCGCAGAACGTGCGCGTCGTAATCGGTGACGCCCTCGTCTTACCCCTCGGGAGCCTCGACCCACTCCCGCGGAAGCTCGTCGCGAACCTCCCGTACTCGATAGCCACGCCATTGTGCGTCGAGAGTCTCGACGGGATGCCGGCGATCGAGCTGTGGTGCGTGATGCTGCAGCGAGAGGTCGCCGACCGCTTCGTCGCCGAGCCCGGATCCAAGAGCTATGGGGCGGTGTCGGTTCTGATCCAACTCACCACGCGACGAGCTGGCTTTCACGCCGTGTCGAGGTGGTGCTTCCGTCCCCCTCCGAACGTGGACTCCGCCCTCGTGGCCCTGCGGCGAACACGCACTTTGGGGTCCGAATACAGGCCGCTGAAGCGACTCGTCCAGGGGGCGTTCTCGCACCGGCGAAAGACGCTCCCGAACGCACTGGAGCTCGCGGGAGTCGTTCCGCGTGCTCGCTCGAGCGAGGCGCTCGCCACGCTCGGGAGACCACCCCAGACGCGAGCCGAGGAGCTCGCTCCCGATGAGTTCGAGCGGCTGGCGGAGCTTCTCGCATGAGTGCCGCCGCGAGCTCGATTCTTGCTGCCGCCAAGATCAATCTCGCCCTCGTCGTCGGCCCGAAACGCCCGGACGGCCTCCACGAGCTCGTTACGATCATGCAGCGCGTCGATCTCTCCGATCGGATCACCCTCGAGGAGGGGGCGTCGCTCGAGGTGTGCGGGTTCGTCGACGACACGATCGTCCGAACCGCGCTCCTTCGGCTCGCCGAAGCGACCGGGGCCGAGCCTCGTTGGCGCATTCAGCTCGAGAAAGGAATCCCGCTCGCCGCCGGGCTTGGCGGTGGGAGTGCCGATGCCGCGGCCGCGTTGACCCTTGCCAACCGCACGATCGGTGAGCCCCTTGGTCGAATGGATCTCATCAGGGTCGCCGCCTCGGTCGGCTCCGACGTACCGTTCTTCCTCGATCCAGGCCCAAAGCTCGTCGAGGGCGCGGGCGAGCGTCTGACCGCTCTCGATCTCCCTCGGGACTACTGGATCGTGCTGGCACTCGAGGCGGGAGCGGCCAAGCGGTCGACTGCCGAGGTCTACTCCTCCTTCGACGAACACGAGGGGTACGAAGGATTCGATGAGCGGGCCCGCGCCGTTCGCGAGATCGCCGTGTCCTGCGCTCGACCCGGCGATCTCGCCCGGCTTCCGCCGAACGATCTCGCAGCGGTTGCCGAGGCGTCAGAGCTGCCTCCACGTCTCCTGGCGAGCGGGGCGTTTCGCGCAGACGTGAGCGGTGCAGGACCGACCGTCTACGGCTTGTTCCACGATCACGGCACAGCGGTGGCAGCCGCCTCGACACTGCCGGATGGGACGCGCACGTGGGTCCTGGCGCCGGTCTGGTAGCTTCGAACACGTGGAGGGAACGGGCGAGACATCCCCGCGGAAAGGGCTCTTCGAGAGCGTCTGGTTTCGCGGGGCACTCGTGGTCGCTGCGATCGAGGCGGTGCTCGTTGCGGTCGGCGTCATTCCTCGCTGGGCGTCGGTTGTCGTCGCGGGGCTCCTGATCACCGTGTACTTCGTGTGGGGTCGAACGGTCAGCAATCCGAGTGTCCGTCAGGGCATCTGGGCCGTCGCGCTTTCGCAGGGAATCGTGCTGTTCGTCCCGATCGTGCTCTGGGCAATCGGTGCGGCGGTGATCGTGCTGCTCGCCGTCGTCGCGGCTCTCGTCGTGATCGCCCTCGTCGTCGATCGATGAGAGTGGCTGCGGTCGACCTGTATAGACTCCGCCCCGAGAGGCTGGTATGCAACGCGTTCGATGACCGGTTCACTGGGGCGTAGCCAAGTGGCAAGGCAACGGGTTTTGGTCCCGTGATCGGAGGTTCGAATCCTCCCGCCCCAGCCATGATCACCTTCCGATGACACCCCCGCTTGCAGCAGTCGTCATGGCCGGAGGGCTCGGCTCGAGGATGAAGTCGAGCCGGCCCAAGCACGTTCACGACGTCCTCGGCCGCCGGCTGCTCGACTGGGTCGTCTCGGCCGCATTGCCACTCGAACCGGAGCCGTTGATCGTCGTGTGCGCGCCCACTATGCGGGCCGAGCTCGACGGGACGTTTCCTCCGCCGGTGCAACTCGCGGTGCAGGACCAGCCCCGCGGTACGGGCGACGCGGCGGCTTCTGCGAGACCGGCGCTCGAGGGGTTCGACGGCGACCTCCTCGTTCTCCCAGGCGACACGCCGCTCTTGACGACCGAGACGCTTGCGGGTCTCGCTGACGAGCATCGACGCTCCGGCGCCGCTGTCACTGTGCTCTCGTTCGAGCCGCCCGACCCCCGCACGTACGGGCGCATCGTGCGAAACGAGCACGGGTCGCTCGAGGCGATCGTCGAGGCGAGAGATGCCTCTGACGCAGAGCTCCGAATCAGGGAGGTGAACTCGTCGATCTACCTGTTTCGAGCCGCTGCGCTGTGGGACGTCCTGGGACATCTCGAGCCCCAGAACGCCCAGGGCGAGCTCTATCTCACGGACGCCGTCCGCCTGCTCGTGGCGGGCGGGCAGCAGGTGGCCGTTCATCAGGCCCCGAACGCCGAGGACGTCGAAGGAGTGAATACGCGAGTCGAGTTGGCGCAGGCCGCTGCTGACCTCCGCGATCGGATCAACCGTGGTCACATGCTGGCCGGCGTGGCCATCGTCGATCCGGCGTCGACCTGGATCGAGCCGAGTGTCACAATCGAGCCGGATGCGACGATCCAGCCGTTCACGGTGCTTCGAGGGTCGACAAGCGTCGGTCGCGACGCCGAGGTGGGGCCACATGTCGTCGCCGTCGACGCAACGATCGGCCAGGGCGCGTCAGTCGGCCCGTTCTGCTACCTGCGTCCCGGGGCCGAGCTCGGTGCCGAAGCGAAGGCGGGGACGTTCGTGGAGGTCAAGAACTCACGTCTCGGGCCGGGAACGAAGGTGCCGCACCTCTCGTATATCGGTGACGCCGACATCGGAGAGCGAACGAACATCGCCGCCGGAGCGATCACGGCGAACTACCGGCCGGAGCTCGGCTCAGAGAAGCAGCGAACGCTGATCGGCAGCAACGTCCACACGGGGAGCCACAATGTCTTTGTCGCTCCAATCGAGATCGGAGACGATGCATGGGTCGGAGCCGGGTCGACGATAACGGAAGACGTTCCGCCGGGGGCGCTCGCGATCGCCCGCTCGCGTCAGGTGAACAAAGAGGGTTATGGTGGGGGAACGCCGCGTGACTGAGTTGACGACGCTTCCAGGCCTCGAGACGCTCGCGGGCCCTCGGCCGATCGAGGAGCGAGAGCGCTGGCTCCAGCGCAGCCCGAACCCTCGGTTGATGCTGTTCGCCGGCCGCTCGAATCCAGAGCTCGCGTCGCGGATCGCCGACGAGCTCGACATCGAGCTCGGCGCGGTTGACCTCGAGACGTTCGCGAACGGCGAGACGTACTGCCGCTATCTGGAGTCGATCCGCGGCGCCGACGTGTTCATCGTCCAGTCCGGCTCGCCGCCCGTCAACGATCACCTGATGGAGTTGCTCGTCATGATCGACGCCGCGAAGCTGGCTTCCGCGCAGCGGATCACGGCTGTTCTCCCCTGGTATCCGTACTCGCGCCAGGACAAGAAGTCTGCGCCGCGCGAGCCGATCACTGCAAAGCTCGTTGCGGAGCTTCTGCAGGCAGCCGGGGTTGACCGGGTCTTGACGATGGACCTCCACGCGGGGCAGATCCAGGGGTTCTTCACCATTCCGGTCGACCACATGACAGCGCTGAAGCTCTTCGCGCAACACTTCCGCGACCGCGGCATCTGGGGAGACGGTGTGGTCTCCGTCTCGCCTGACCCGGGACGGGCGAAGATGGCCCGGAAGTTCGGCGAGATGCTCGAGGGAGAGCTCGCGATTCTCAACAAGACCCGGCCGACTCACGACGTGGCCACGGTGACGGAGGTGATCGGGCGGGTCAGGGGCAAGGTCGCGATCATGAGCGACGACATGGTCGTCACGGGCGGAACCCTGATCGCCGGCGCCGCGGCCCTGAAGGAGGCCGGTGCCGCCGAGGTATATGCCTGCGCCACCCACGGGCTCCTCCCGAACGGCGCGCTCCAGCGGGTCGCGGACAGCGACATCGAGCAGATCGTCGTCACCGACACGGTGCCGATCAGCCCTCTCGACCGCCCCGCGAAGCTCCAGGTCTTGACCGTCTCCCGGATCCTCGCGGAGTCGATCCGCAACGTGTTCGCCGAGGAGTCGGTGTCTGCGATCTTCGCGGGCGAGAACCAGCTCTTCTAGTTGCCTGGGGACGCGGCTCGGAGTGAAGCGGCCGCGTCCCCGTGTTAGGTGGGTCTAGGCGTTGATCAGCGGCTTGACCGCGGCCAGCACAGCCGCCATGTCGAGCGGCTGGTCGAAGGCGT
>JBBQXH010000144.1:0-6646 GCA_038209835.1 Gaiellales bacterium
CCATGAGCCCTCGTCGCCACCGAGGAGCGTAACGAGGGCTTCGCGAAGCTCGTCTGCGCGAAGCGGGCCTCGATTGAAGAGGGCAATCTCGTAGCGTTCGAGCGCTTCGAGCAACTCGCCATCCCCGGGCCCGTCCGCGAACTTGCGGAGAAGCTCGGCGGCAAGCTTGCCGCGGAAGGGATCGAGCCGAGTCGCCTCGCCGGGTGGTTCCTGCGAGGCAAGCGGCGGGACGGGCCTGATGTTGTACGGCTGCCAGTCGAGCCGCTCGAAGAGCACCGGGCCGGCGGCGATCGCGCCGGGAGTCGCGAGCCGCAGCACGCTCACGACGCGGGCTATCTCGGATGGAGCGTCCGGCACCTGAGGCGCGGCCGCGTCCAGCTCGCGCTCGAGCTCGATCAGAAGCGTTCTGTCCACCTCGCGCCCGAAACCACGTGGCAGGAGCCGCCCTGCATCGGGCCAGGTCGCGGAGAACTCGCCGTTCGCCGCCGGCCGCACGCGGACGCCAGGCCCGAGCTCGATCGAGCCTCCCGCTGTCAGGCCGACCACGGGGGCGAGCGCCGCGTAGGCCCTCGTCGCGCCGAAGAGCGTCTTCTCGAGCTCGGCGTACACGGAATCGAACGCCTCGTCGTCCCAGTCGAACCCTCCGCAGCGCTCCGCGAGCCGGACGAGGAGCGGAATCAGGACGATTCGCCGCAGGGCCTCGTCTTCCCCCGCCCTGGCGCTCGCGTGAGCGCGGGCGAAGATGCCTGCCGCGGGCTCGTCCTTCAGCGCGATGATCGCGTCAAGGGCATCCTCACGCGTGCCGAGCCAGCCGGCGCGCACGTCGACGAACGCGCTGACGAGCGGTCGATATTCGTAGAGGGTCGGCCGATTGACGCCGCTGTGCTCCTCGAGCGACACCGGCATGTCGGCGCCCGCCTCGAGCTCGGCCGCAAGCGCGAAGAACGAGCCGAGGCAGAAGTTGCGAAGCGTGCGGTAGAGCGAGGGGGATCGGGAGGGGCGCCTGGCCACGCCGACGGTTACGCCTTCGCGGCGTCGGTTCCTGCCTGGCAAGCTGGGCACCAGTACGCCGTTCGTGCGGCATCGCCCTGCCTGCGCGAGGCGATCCGTGTCCCGCAACGCCTGCACGGGAGCCCAGCGCGCCCGTACGCAAAGCGCGGCCTCCGGCCCGCACGCATCGCAGCGGAAGCCTCGCCGAGAATGCCACGGAGCTCTTCGTCCGAGTGCTCGCCGAGCAGTCGCCACGGCGATGTTCCCGCGAGAAAGAGCGCCTCTGCGCGCCACATGTTCCCGATCCCAGCCACGAGTCGCTGATCGAGGAGCGCATCGCCCACCTCGAGACTCTGGTCGGCTCGCCGGAGCCGCTCGATCATCCGGTCGAGATCGGGAAGGTCGTCCAGGATGTCGGGGCCGAGGCGATCGACCGCTCCCCGGCCGAGCTCGAGGACCGGGCCGTTCCAGAGAATCGCCTCGTGCTCACTCCCGCGAAGAACGAGCCAGGGCGTTCCCACTCGAGGCGCGCCGGCGCGACCGACGTGCCAACGACCTCGCATGCGAAGGTGGCTTCGGAGCACCGTGCCGTCGTCGAAGGTGAGTAGCAGGTTCTTCCCGACCACCTCGACCCGATCGAGCCGCTTACCGTCGATGTACGGCGCGATTCCGAGCGCAGCTGCTCGCGGGTGCGGCGTGCGGGCTTCGATGACCTGACCCTCCAGGACCCTCAACCGGGCGGCGGCGTTGCGAAGGCTGTCCCCTTCAGGCATCGCAAGGAGCGTAGCGACGCGCAGCGGCCGAACAGGCCGCGAAGGCTCGTCGAGCCCGCAAGGGCTCGACACAAGACGCGCAAAAGACGGTTCGGTTGCAGGCAAGTCGCATAGAGCAAGCGCCGCCCGGCGCACTCGCCGCCGCTACGATCGAGCCATGGAGACCGTGCTCGAAAACTGGTGGTCGACTCAACGGCAGCGGGAGGATGGAGCCGTCGAATCCACGCAGGTAGCGCGCGTGCCCAAGCCTGTCGTCGAGACGAGTGATGCGGGGGCGGCGCTCCTCGGACGTCGCTACTGGGAGACCGTCCGCCGCGCGACCGGCGGGATCGTTCGGGCCAGAGAGACCGCAGGAAGCCTCGAGCTTCGCCTGTTCACCAGGGGCCCGGTGCTCCTCTCGTTCGGAGCTCCCGAGCTGAGCTCCACGCGGGAGCGCGTCGAATGCCGCTACCCGATCAAGGGCGGTCTGCTCGCCCGCGCACCCACCGGAGCGATCACCCTTGCACAGGATCAACACGGCGAGGTCGAGCTCAGCTCGCGGATCACCGGCTTCTTTCCCCGACTCGGGGCGAGGCCCGGACGCCCGGACTGGACAGGAGCCCTGTACGCGCACGTCCAGTCGAGGATTCACGTCGCGATCAGCCGGCGATACTTCGCCGGGCTGGCCGGGAGGCGCCGATGAAGATCGCGGTGTTCGGCGCCACGGGCGTCATCGGTCGTGCACTCGTCCCGGCGCTCGCGGCGGACCACGACGTGGTCGCGGTATCGCGTCACCCGCCTCGCGACCATGTCGATGGGCTGACCTGGGCGGCCGCCGACGTCATCGATCCGTTCGCGGTCTCACGCGCGCTGGATGACGTCGAGGTCGTGTACTACCTCGTCCACTCCCTGGGCTCGAGCGACTTCGAGGCTCGAGATCGCCGAGCCGCCGACATCATGGCCCGGATGGCCGAGACGGCCGGCGTCCGGCAGATCGTCTACCTCGGCGGGCTCGGGGACGACGATCCCAACCTCTCGCCGCACCTCCGCAGCCGCGCAGAGACCGGAATGAGGCTTGCCGCCGGATCGGTTCCGGTGACGACCCTCCGCGCGGCGATGGTCGTGGGCAAGGACAGCGCGGCCTTCGAGACGATCCTCGCTCTCGTCGACAGGCTTCCGGGAATGATCTGCCCGCGCTGGGTGACGACCAAGACGCAGCCGATCGCGATCGTCGACATCGTGCGATATCTCGCGGGCGTCTGCGGGCTCGAGGCGGCGACGGGTGGCACCTTCGATGCGGGCGGTCCCGAAGTCATGACATATCGGGAGATGATCGAGCGGATCGCGCGCCTGCGCGGCAAGCATCCGTTGATCGTCGAGGTGCCCGTGCTCTCGCCCCGTCTCTCCTCCTACTGGCTCCACCTCGTGACGCCCGTGCAGGCGTCGGTTGCCCGCCCACTGATCGAGGGGATGCGAAACGAGACGGTCGCTCGAAACGATCAGATCAGGACACTCGTCCCGTTCGAGCTCACGGCCTTCGACGAGGCGGCAAGAGAAGCCCTCGAAGAGGACGTCAAACCGGCCTGAGCGCGCGGACGAGAAGGTCGATCGAGGCGGGCCGGCTTTCGCCCTCGGGCGCCGGGCGGGTCACCCGATCGGCCCGCACGACACTGAGTGCGGGCACGTCAGCCGCGACGTCCTGCTCGGTGGCAAGCACCTCCGCGCGACTCGGCCCGCCGAATCCCTCCGTGAGATTCGCCAGGTGGTGGGCGACGACGAGCAGGGTGCCACCAGGGCGGAGCGCCGAAGCGGCCTTGCCGAGCACCGACTTGCGCTCGGGCTCTGGAAGCTGCAGGTAACACACGACGACGAGGTCGTAGGTGGCCTCTTCCGACGTCCAGGACAGCAGATCACACACCTCGAAGATGGCAGGGAGGCCGCGCTCCCCGGCGAGTCGGCGAGCCTTGCGGATCGCAACCTCGGAGAAATCGAGGCCGGTGACGTCCCAACCTCGGTCGGCGAGCCAGACCGCGTTGCGGCCCTCACCGCACGCGAGATCGAGCGCCCTTCCTGGTGAGAGGCCTCCGGCTTCCGAGACCAGGAACCGGCTCGGAGCCTCAGTCCACAGAAGCTCCCGGCCCTCGTACTTCCGATTCCAGTCCTCGTGATTCACGCAGGTCAGGCTATCGTCAGACCCGCTCGAGCGGCAGGCGCACGCCGCGCGGCAACTCGACGCGAATCCCGTCCCCCGGTTGAACTTCGCCGCCCGCGATGACGATGCCCATGACGCCCGCCTTGCGGATCAGCTTCCCGTCCGCGTCGCGCCCGAGCGTCGCCCCCATCAAGCCGGCCTGGATCCCGTCCAACTGGAGGCAGGGGTTGCGAAGACCGGTCACCTCGACCACAGCCTTTTCACCGAGCCGCAGCAGAGCTCCCCCCGGCAGTCCGAGGAGTTCGAGACCGCGTGTCGTGACGTTCTCGCCGAGCTGGCCCGGCGACAGGGCGAATCCAGCAGCCCGCAGCTCCTCGAGCAGCTCGGCATGAATCAGATGCACCTGACGCAGGTTGGGCTGCGTCGGATCCCGCGCAACCCGCGAGCGATGCTGAACCGTCACTCCCAGGTGGGCGTCACCCTCGACCCCCAACCCGGCGAGCAGCGTGATGCTCGCGCAGCCCTGCTTGCTCACGGCATGCGTCTCGGCCCGGCTCACCGCCGTCACGAGCCCGTGAGGCACCGCGTTCACGCTCGGAGAACGGCTCGCTTTGGCCCGGCAAGGAACCCGACCTCGACGAGCAGCGCGATCACATCCGTCTCGGTGACGGGCTCGCTGTCGAACCGCTCCACCGCCAGTCGCTTCGTTCGCGACCGGCGCACGTGATCCACGAGCGCCTCGAGCGCCGGGCGGAGCGACGCCTCCTCGGGTTCCCGAAGAGGGACGAGAGACTTCCCGCCCCGCTCGACGAAGAGCGCCGGCTCCCCGCCGAGGAGCACGACGAACGCCCCGGCGACGCGGGCCGCTCGCCCCCCGGCCCGCTTGGGCCACGGGAGCGCTGCGCCGTAGGGCTGAGCGGGATCGGCGGCGGCGAGGACGAGAGGGTCATCCTCGACCGACCGGTCGCGCAGGCGCTCCACCGCACCGGGAAGAGCAAACTGGGCGCCGCCGAGGCCTTCCACGAAGTAGCCGCGCCGGCAGACGCCAATGGTCTCGAGCTTGCGGAGCTCCCGGTAGACGGGGGCATACCCGCCGGGAACGCCCTCGCCCCGGACTCCATCGCGCGTGACGATGCCCTGCCGCTCGAGGAGGAGCTCAGCGAGCGCGCGCGGATCCGGCTCGCCCAGAAAGAGACCGGCGGTCAGCGACCAGCGTCCCTGGGTCGCGGTCGAGCCGTCGCCGCGCTGGCGGGTGAATCGCCGCCGGCTCCGCTGCACGGGCCGCGGCGTCGCATACCGCCTGCGCGCGCGCAGCGGCTGCCATGCATCGTTCGCGACCTCGCCGGCCCAGACGAGCTCCCACAGCGCTGGGAGCGCGAGCTCCGCTTCGAGGCCGGACGCCGCGACGAGATCCCACCAGAAGAGAGCGCCCGGCGCGAGCGCTGCGCGGATCCCCGCGGCCGCCTCACCCTCGGGTGGTGCCAGGGCGCCAGGCCGACCGAGGAGCGGTGCATCCTCACGGTAGAGAAGAGCGACCCGCTCGAGCCCGGCGCCGACCCACACCACCTCTCCCGACGCGCAAAGCTGGTCGAGCCAGGCAGGCTGGTAGCCGGGAACGCGCCGCGGGAGCACATCGCTCTCCCAGAGCCCGACCGGAAGCGCGAGACCCTGGAGCGGAACGAGCGCCTCGCGCAGCGATGCCTTGCGATCGACGCCCTGCCAGGCGGGCAGGAATCGCGCCAACGCTGCACGGTCAGCGGGCTCGACCTCCTTGCGAAGCCGGGCGAGAGTCGCGCGGCGAAGCCGTCGCAGGACATCGGGATCGCACCACTCGCGCTCGGTTCCCCCCGGCCGCAGCTCGCCGCGGACAAGCTTTCCGTCCTGCTCCAGGCTGAGGAGCGCCGTCTCGGCCCGCTCGTTGGTGAACCCGTACCGCTCTGCGAGCTCTGCGGTCGTGAAGGGGCCGCGACCGCGGGCAAACCGGATGAGGATAAACGCGAGCGGATTCGCTCCAGAGTCGAGAAACGCATCGGGGAGCCCTCCTGGCGGCATCGCGCCGACCGCGTCCCTGTAGCGCCCCGCGTCCTCTGCGGCGAGTAGCCGTGGTGCGCCACCGATGCGGACACGAATCGCGCGCCGATCGTTCTCGAGCTCGTCGGCAAGCGACTCGTCGAACTCGCCCGCAGCGAGATCGCCACGGCGCAGGAGAAGGTCGTGGAGCTCGTCGGCGGTCCGGGCTCGTCCGCGCAATTCGACCTCGACCTCGTCCATCGCATCCGCGTCGAGGAGGTCGCGCAGCTCCTCCGCACCGAGTAGCTCGCGCAGAAGGTCGCGATCGAGCGAGAGGGCCTGCGCCCGGCGCTCGGCCATCGGGGTGTCGTCCTCGTACATGTACGTGGCCACGTAGTCGAAGAGCAGCGACGAAGCGAACGGGGATGCGGACTGCGTCTCGACGTCGACGAGGTCGATCCGCCGGCTGCGCAGGTCGGCGAGGAGCCGCTTGAGCGCGGGCAGGTCGAAGACGTCCTTGAGGCATTCCCGGTAGGTCTCGAGGACAATCGGGAAGTCGGCGTAGCGCCGCGCGACCTGGAGCAGCCCTTGCGCCTTCAGGCGCTGCTGCCAGAGCGGCGTCCGCTGCCCGGGCCGCCGGCGTGGGATGAGAAGCGCCCTCCCGGCGTTCTCGCGGAAGCGCGAGCCGAACAGCGCGCTCCCGGCAAGCTCCTGCACGACGAGATCCTCCAGCTCCTCCGGC